>JAYUCM010000298.1:0-3364 GCA_043740355.1 Acidobacteriota bacterium
TGGAAGGTGTTACAGCGATTCGACCTCGAAAAGAGGTTCGACACCTGGCTGTACCGCATCACCGTGAACGCCGCCATCGATTGCGTCCGCGAGCGGGGCCCGAAGGGGACGCTCCATGCCTTGCCGGAGGATGCCGGAGAACGCCTCCGCGATCCATCGGCCGGCCCGGGCGAGCTGTTCGATCTCGCGCAGCTGCAGGGCGCATTCCTTCGGCTGGCCGCACGCCTGGCCCCCAAGCAACGAGCGACGTTCGTGCTCAAGGAAATCGAAGGGCTCGATACCGCGGACGTCGCGCGAGTCCTCGGCGTGACCGAATCCACGGTGCGCAACCACCTGCTCCAGGCCCGCCGCGTCCTCCGCGAAGGACTGACGAGGGATTACCCGGGCTTGGCGGGCGGGCGCCGCGCCGACGACGATGGGGACAGGTCGTGAGTCCGCACGCCGATCCGCTCCGGCTGGCCTCTTCGTCGGGGAGCGAGCGACATGCGATGCTCGAACACGTTCGTGACTGCGCAGTCTGCCGGCTCACGTTCGCCGAACACGATCCCTCCACCCTGTTCAGCCTCCTCGCCCTGACGCCCGTTCCTGAAGCGCTCCTCGACGATCTGTCCATCGAAATCGCGCGCCGGACGGGGAGCGACCGATCGCCGTTCGGCGTCGTCGCCGAGACCCTGTCGTGGCCGCGCCGCGCCGCCGCCGCCGCGGTTCTCGTCCTCATGCTTCTCAGCGGATACGCGACGCTGCACGAGCCGCCCGCAGCAGTCCCGCCGATCTCGGTGTCCTCGCGGAGGGCCGACGTCGATGTCGAATCCGGCCGCGGCGTGTCCCAAGTGATCGACCTCACCGTCGGTGAGACGCAAATCGTCATGGTCTACAACGGAGATCTGAACCTGTGAGACGCGAAGCGTTGGGGATCCTGCTCGCCGCCGCGCTGTCGACGGGCGCGCCTGTCCGGGCGGCGGATGCGCTGCCCGCCGAAGGTCCGGTTCTCGCGCGGGCGTACGAGGTAAAGTTCAAGTCGCTGGCCGACGCCGCGGAGCTGGTCAGCCCCTTGTTGACCCCACAGGGGAGCGTCACGCTCCAGCCGCGCCTCAAGACGCTGACGGTTCAAGATCGTGTTTCGGTTCTCGACCGCGTCGCCTCGCTCCTCGCGAGCTTCGACGTGGCGCCGCGCAACGTCGAGATCGCGATGAGTCTCTTCCTCGGCACCGATCGCCGCGAGCAGGAGGCCGGACGCATCATTCCGCCGTCGTCGATGACGAGAGACGTGCGTGGGATCGCCGAAACGCTCGGAGATTTCACGAAGTGGAACGCGTACGAGCCCCTGGGCGGGCGAGCGGTCACCGGGGCCGAGGGCGGACGCGTCACGGTGAACCTCTCGGACGAGTACCGCGTCGCGTACGACATCGACACCGTGCGGGACCAGAGCGTCAAGCTCACGAATTTCGTCCTGCAGCGGGTAACCCGGGGGGCCGACGGGAAGGAGAAGGTCCAGGACGTGTACTCCGCCGCGGTGGTCCTGCCCGTCGGCCGGATGCTCATGTTGGGCGCCGCACAGAATCCCGAGTCGAAGCGGGCGCTCTTTCTCACCGTCCAGGCCCGGCCGAGGTAGACGATGGCGCAGTTCGTCTGCCGGATGGCCCTTCCGACCGGGGAGATCGTCGAGCGCGCGGTGGTCGCCGACAGCGAGGCGGCGCTGCGGCGCGAGCTCGAAGAGAAGGACATGCTGGTCCTCGAGCTGCGCCGCCAGAACCCGGTCTATTCGGCCATCGGCGAGATGTTGGCGATGCGGCCTCGCGTCGCGGCGCGCGAGTTCCTCTTCTTCAATCAGGAATTCTCCGCCCTTCTCCGGGCCGGACTCCCGATCCTGACCAGCCTCGACATCCTGATCGACCGGCGCAAGAACCTGGTCTTCAAGAAGGCGCTTTCGGACATCCGCGAGCGCGTGAAAGGCGGGGAGTCGCTCTCCGACGCCTTTGCGGCCCAAGGCGAGATGTTCCCGAAGCTCTACGCGGCCAGCCTCGCCTCCGGCGAGCGCTCGGGCGAGCTGCCGAACGTCCTCAAGCGCTACATCTCGTACACGCGCAGCATCATGGCGATCCGGAAGAAGGTCGTGAGCGCCCTGGTCTACCCGGCGATCCTCGTCTGCGTGTCGATCGTGATCGTCGTCATCATGATCTTCAAGGTCATCCCCACGTTCGCCTCGTTGTTCAAGGAGCTCGGGACGGACCTTCCGTGGACGACGGAGCTCCTCGTCAACGGGTCGACCTTCCTGCAGTCGATGTGGAAGCCGATCGTCGCGGTCGTCCTCTGCGGCTCCGTGGCGTTCTTCTTCTGGAAGCGCACCCCCGGCGGGCGCATCGGCTTCGATCGCCTGAAGATGCGGCTCCCCCTGGTCGGGGGCGTCATTCGAGATTACGCGCAGAATCGCTTCACGCGCACGCTCTCGACGCTTCTCGCCGGCGGCATCCCGCTCGTGACGTCTTTGGAGCTCGCCGCGCGGGCGGTCGGCAACTTCGTCCTCGAACAGCAGCTGATGGGGGTCACCGTGCGCGTGAGGGAGGGGCAGTCCCTTTGGGAATCCCTCGAGCGTACCGGGTACATCAGCGAGATGGCCGTGGAGATGGTGAAGGTGGGGGAGTCGACGGGGTCGCTCGTCGAGATGCTCGACAACGCGTCGGAGTTCTCCGAAGAGGAGATCGACTACCGGCTCTCGAACATGGTGACCATGATCGAGCCGCTGATGTTGGTGTTCATGGCCGTCATCGTCACCGGGATGATCCTCGCGATCTACATGCCGCTTTTCCAAGCGGTCGGCCAATCGAAGTTCTGAAGGCATGGGAACGGACATGGCGGACGAAGCGAACGTGCACGACTCCCGGACAGCGCCGACAATCGACGCCGATGCGGGCGGGGAGGTTCTTTCCGAAGAGATCCTGGCGCGCCGCTTAGCCTCGAGGATGGGTATCGAATACGTCGATCTCGCGAATTTCGAGATCGATGCGGAGCTCTTCCGCTCGATTCCGGTCGACTTGATGTTCCGCTACAATTTCGTTCCGCGCGCTCGTGCGGCGAACGGCCTCCAGATCGTCGTGGCCGACCCCTCCGACGTGCTGATGATCGACGAGCTCGAGCTGCTCTTGGGGACGTCGATCGAGGTGGTCGTCGGCACCCCCGGAGCGATCCAGGAGATCCTCAAGAAGAGCGAATCCTCCCAGCGCGTTCTCGAGGAGGCGACGGAGGAATTCCGCATCCAGATCGTCCTGGAAGACGACGAGACCGGCGAAGAGACGCTGACGATCGACCGCCTCACCTCGGATCAGTCGCCGATCATCAAGCTCGTCGACTCGACCGTGTTCAATGC
>JAYUCM010000299.1:0-20489 GCA_043740355.1 Acidobacteriota bacterium
CAGGAGGGACGGCGCCGCGAACGAGAAGCGCAGCGCACCCTTCGGGCAGACGCTCACGCAATCCATGCACTTCATGCAGCCCGGGTCCACGACCATGCCATAGAGCCGCACCTCCTCGTGGACGCGAACGTTCGAGGTGCACGTGGCCGTGCAGTGGCCGCACTGCTCGCAATCGTCGTTCACCACGATCCGGCCAGGCGAGGCGTAGTCGAGACCGCTGAAGAACGCGCCATAGGGACACCCGTAGGTGCAGAACCCCTTCGCGCCGAGAAAGTAGACGGCGGCAAACCCGCACGTCGCGAAGGTGAGCGCCCCGAACAGGGGACCGGGGAACGTGGCCCAAAAACTGACCGTGACGAGGTGGTTGCTGAATCCGGGGAAAGCGGCGCTCGACCCGCGAGAGACGAGCCTGAGAAGCGTCGGCCAACCGAACATGTAGAACGCGAGGACCAGCGGTCCGAACGCGAGCAGCCGCGAACGGAACGGTTTCGGGCGCACGCCGAGCTTCTTCATGATCCAGGCGCAAAAATCCTGGAGCGCGACGATGTGGCACCCCCAGCCGCAGAAGAAACGGCCGAAGATCGCCGTCCCCGCGAGGGCGATCCCGAAGAAGACGAACCCGCAGTTCACGTAGCCGAGCTCGAGCGTGTACATCGACTCGGACGGCTCGACCGGTGAGAGCGAGCGGCCCGCGATCAGGTAGTGGGTCAAGTGGATGGCGACGAGCGTGTGCACGCCTATCAAGACACCCGCCCGCCACTTGCTTCGCTTGGACTTACGGACGAAGGAGAGTCTTCCCGTTCCCGCGACCGGAAGATTGGGGTCGTCCGTCTTGACGCCGATGTTGCACAGGCCTGTCACGGCCGCGCGTCGGGTTCGTGCCATCGAGCTCCAATCGAGCCGGCATTCTAGCCCGGGCATCGCGAATTCGGGGTGTCAGGCCGGCCGCAATTGGCGTATCTTCGTTCGCGACTTTCTGGGGGGGGAGCGAGAATGGTTTTGGTGCGCCCGTTCCGAGTAGCCACGATCTCTGCAATGTCCGTGTGTCTCGTCGCCGCACTCCTGGCCGTCGCGCCGGCTGTGGCGGCGGTCTGCGGCAACAGCGTCGTCGAAGCCGGGGAAGACTGCGACGACGGGTCGTCGCAGAACGGCGGAACGAATTCGTGCTGCACCGCAGCCTGCACGTTCAGCGGCAAGAGCCCCGACGTGATCGTGGGCGATCTCGTCGGCACCACGAGGTGGGGGGCATCCGGAGGGATCACGGCGTTCTCGGTCGGGACGACGTCGTGCAACCTCGGGTCATGCTGGCTCAACTGGATCTCGGGCACCGCCGAGCACCCCGTCATCGGCCAGAACATGTTTCGCCTCAAGGATGGGCGGTTCGAGCAGATCGGCCAGGCCTGGCTGAAGCATGGATTCACGGCGCTCACCGGAAGCGTTTGCGCGACCTGCGTCCCTCCTCCCAATGGCAGTCATCTGGGCGTCAACTGCTCCGATCCGTACAGCAACTCGCTCAACGGCGACCAGACGAGGCTCGGACCGAAAGAGAACGTCGACCCCAGCAGCGGTGTCTTTCTCTTTCCGGACCCCAGGGAAAGCACGACGGGTAACGCGATCTTCAAGCGCCTGCAGGTTCACACCACCGATCTCGACCCCGCCGTGAACGCCGGGGCGGTGTACTTCGTCGAGGGGCAGTACGTCACGCACGACGACGCGATCGCGAAGAACAATCCGAACAATGCGTCCTACCGCGGGGTCAATGTCACCGGCACCTCCCCCACGTTCAGCATCACGCTGACGGGATCGACCGTACGCGAGAAGGCGGGGATCCAGGCCTGGAAGGCGACCGACGCTACCGTAACCGAGACGATTCTCGGCACGGCGGGCGGTGAGTTCATCGTGTCGGCGAAAGCCACGTCGCTGGGCGGCGGCCTTTATCACTATGAATACGCCGTGCAGAATCTCACCAATGAGCGCGCGGGGCAGGCGTTCACGGTCCCGATTCCGCCCGGTACCGTCGTCACCAACGTCGGGTTCCACGACGTGGACTATCACAGCGGCGAGGTCTTCGACGGAACCGACTGGACTCCGACCGTCTCGGCGAGCTCCGTGAGCTGGGCGACCACCACCTACGCCGTCAACGTGAATGCCAACGCGCTTCGGTGGGGGACGCTCTACAACTTCCGCTTCGACGCAAATCAAGCGCCGGGAACCGCCTCCGTCGTGATCGACCTGTTCAAGCCCGGGACGCCGACCTCGGTGTCGTTGAACACCGTCACGCCCGTCACCTGCGGCGGGGCTGCGAACGGGACCGCGTGCAACGACGGCAACGCGTGCACTCAGACCGACGCGTGCGCGTCCGGGGCCTGCGCGGGCGGAAGCCCGATCGTGTGCACGGCGATCGACGCCTGCCATGACGTCGGGACGTGCGCTCCGGCGACGGGCGTGTGCTCGAACCCCGCGAAGCCGAATGGAACCGGGTGCAACGACGCGAACGCCTGCACGACGACGGATTCCTGCCAGGGCGGCGCGTGCACAGGATCGAATCCGGTGGTCTGCACGGCGAGCGACGGGTGTCACCTGGCGGGGGCGTGCGCCCCGGCGACTGGGTTCTGTTCGAATCCTGTAGCAACGGACGGGACCGTTTGCAGCGACGGGGACGCCTGCACCCAGACCGACGCGTGCGCGTCCGGCATCTGCGCGGGCTCGAACCCGGTGACGTGCACCGCGAGCGATGTGTGCCACGACGTGGGGACGTGCGCTGCCGCGACGGGGATTTGCTCGAACCCGGCGAGGGCGGATGGAAGCGCTTGCGACGACGGAAGCGTCTGCACGACGAACGACGCCTGCGCCAGCGGCGTGTGCACCGGCGCGGGGGTTCCGGCTCCGGGCGAGGTGGACGACGGCGTGCAGGTGTCGCACAGCGCGGGGATCTCGACGATCACGTGGCATCAGGCGGCGGGAAGCAGCTGGTCCGACGTCTTGCGCGGTCTCGTCAGCGGGCTTCCCGTCGGGCCGGGCGGCGGCGACGAGGTGTGTCTCGAGAACGGCATCGCGGGCACGTCGACCACGGATTCCGCGGATCCCGATCCGGGCGAAGCGTTCTGGTACCTGATCCAAGGCACGAACTCCTGCGGCAGGGGGCCGTACGGCGATCAAGTTCAAGACGGAGTGCCGTCACCGAGGGTCAGCGCGACCTGCCCTTGACATCTACGAATCGTTTCGTACATACTCGGTCCGTGCGAAAGCGTCCCACAGCAGGCGAGCTTGCGATCCTCCACGTCCTGTGGACCCGCGGGCCTTCGACGGTTCGTGAAGTCCACGAGCTGTTGAGCGCCGAGAGGCCGACCGGATACACCACGGTCCTCAAGCTCCTCCAGATCATGGCGGACAAGGATCTCGTCCGACGGGACGAGAAACGGCGCGCCCACGTCTACCGCGCCCACATCCCCCGGGAACAAACGCAAGCGCAACTCGTAAGCGACCTCGTGGACAGGGCCTTCGGCGGATCGGCGTCGCGACTGGTCGTGCAGGCGCTGTCGAGCAAACGCGCGAGCGCGAAAGAGCTCGCGGAGATCCGGCGCACCCTCGACGACATGGAGGGCCAGCTGAAATGAACCAGGTCAACACCGACGCCCTTGCCTGGGCTCTCATACACTTCATCTGGCAGGGAGCCGCGATCGCGCTCGCAGCCGGCGTCGTGAACACCGCGCTGCGGCGGGCGCGCCCCCATGCCCGTCATGCCCTCTTCTGCGGCGCCCTCGCGCTCATGGCGGTCGCACCCGCGGTCACGTTTGTCGCGGGCCGTGCGCACCCGGCGGCGACCTCGAGGCTCACCGCACCGCTATCGTCGGCGTCGTCGCCGGTCGCGGAGCGCCCGGCGGGCCCATCTCCGGCCCAGACCGACCGGCTTCCGTGGCTCGTGGGCTTCTGGCTGTCGGGCGTCGCGATTCTCACGCTGCGCTCGCTCGGAGGGTGGGCGCTGGCACGGCGCATGACGCGTTGGAAGGCGTCGCCCGCCGCGGCGTCGGTCCAGCGGGCGGCCGTTCGTTTGAGCCTCGTGCTCGACATCCGCCGGCCCGTGCGAATTCTGAGCTCCGCCGCGGCCGAAGTCCCCGCGGTTTTCGGTTGGCTGCGACCCGTCGTCCTGCTGCCCATCAGCGCGCTCACCGCGCTGACGCCCGAGCAGATCGAGCTCCTCCTCGTGCACGAGCTCGCGCACATTCGCCGGAACGACTATCTCGTCAACCTCCTTCAGACGGCCGTCGAGACCGTGCTCTTCTACCACCCGGCGGTTTGGTGGGTGAGCGGACAGATTCGGGCGGAGCGCGAGCACTGCTGCGACGATCTCGCCGTTTTTGCATGCGGCGATGTCGTCGCGTACGCCAACGCCCTCGCCACGCTCGAAGGGCTCCGAACCAAGCCGTCGATGCTCGCCGTCGCGGCGGACGGCGGGTCGCTGCTCGCTCGCATCAAGCGTCTTGCGAACCGCGATCGCTCGCGCCGCCCGCCTCCGCCCGCCTGGATCGGTGGACTGCTCCCCATGGCCGCCGTGCTGACGGCGGCGCTATCCGTCGCGCCGCCCGAGGCCATCGCAGAATCCGCCGGGTACCTCCGCGGGCTCGCCGAAGCCGGATACACGAACGTCTCCGTCGACGAGATCATCGCGCTCAAGGAAAACGGCGTGGAGCCGCGTTACATCCGCGACATGCTCGCGGCCGGGCTCGGGGGGCCCAACGTCGAGCAGCTCATCCGCCTTCGGAGCCACGGCGTCGACCCGGCGTTCGTGGCGAGCGTCGCGGCGTCCGGACTGGTGAGCGATCTCGACTTCGCGTCCGTCATCCGGCTCCGCGAGAACGGGGTCGACGGGGACGATCTCGGTCGCATCCGAAAGCTCGGCTTCGGCCCGTACGCGGGGGAGGACGTCATCCGGCTCCGCGCGAACGGCGTCGATGCGACGACCTTCGAAGCGCTCCTCGCGGCCGGGCTGAGCCGCGCCGGCGCCGACGACGCCGTCACGTTTCGACAAAACGGCGTCACCGTGGAGCGCATCCGCTCCATGAAGCAGCAGGGGTTCGGCAGCCCCACGCTGGAGCAGATCGTCAAATTGAGCCGCGGCGGCGTCATCTAACGGAGGTCGCGATGAGACTCGACACCATCAAGGTCGGCGGAATTCTCCTCTGTGCCGGATCGTTCCTGATCGCCCAGGCGTCCGACGACCCCCGAAGGCTCCAGGGCCGATGGAGCCTCAGCAACTGGACGAGCGGCGATTCTCTGCGCCTCACGATGAAGTACCACGCGCAGAACACCCACTGGCAGTGGACCAGCGACCAACCCATCGCGGATCTGCACGGCCTCGCGCTCGACCAGCTGCACGCCGCGCGCGCGCCGGTGAAATTCACTCTCGAGCGCGACGCCGGCACATTCGCGTTCGAAGGGACGGTGATGCTGGGCATCGGTTCGGGGGATTATCGATTCGTCTCCGATCCGACCTTCACAGCCAAGCTCGGCGCGCTCGGTTACGATGTGGCCGACGAGGACGACGTCTCCATCATGATGATGGCCGTTCGCGACATCTCGATGGCCTACGCAGGCGAAGTGAAGCGATCGGGGCTGCGCGACGTGGCCGTCCGCGACCTCGTGCGGCTCCGCGATCATGGCGTGGAACTCGAGTTCATTCGCGACCTCACGATGATCGGCTACGCCAGCCTGAGCGCCGATGACGTCGTGCACCTCCAGGATCACGGCGTCGACAGCCGCTTCATCCGGACGCTGAAGGTTTCCGGCTATCCTGACCTTTCCGCCGACGACATCGTCGCGCTGCGCGATCACGGAGTGGACTCGCGTTACATCGAAGGCCTCGAGGATTCCGGCTACGGGAGGCAAGCTGCGGACGACATCGTCAGGCTGAAGGACCATGGAATCGAGCCGGCCTTCATCAAGGATCTCCTCGTGGCGAGGCCGGGGCCGTACAGCATCGACGAGATCATCACGCTCCGCGAGCACGGCGTGGATTCGCGTTACGTCGCTCGCATCCAGGCGGCCGGCTTCAAAGAGCTCACGGTGGACCAGATCGTGAGACTGCGCGAGCACGGAGTCGACTGAATCGAACCCGCCGGCTCCCCGCGGGTTAGTATGTCGGCCGGACCGCATGTGTCATGGCCGACAACCTCGACGGAGAGAGCCTGTGATGCGCATCCTCACGAGCCTGTTGCTGCTCCTTTTGTCCCCATCTCTGGCGTTGGCTCAAACCGCTCCCGGTCACGGCATCGACGTGACGGACATCGATCGCACGGTCGATCCTTGCGCGGATTTCTACCAGTTCGCCAACGGCGCATGGCGGGCCAGAAATCCCATTCCCGCTTCGATGACCCGCTGGAGCAAGCGGTGGCAAGCGGGCGAGACCTCCAAGGACAAGCTGAAAGACCTCCTGGTGGCAGCGGGCGAGAATCAAGGCGCCGCGAAGGGAAGCGCCGATCGATTGATCGGCGACTATTACAGCGCCTGCATGGATGAGCTGCGGGTGAACGCTCGCGGTGCCGAGCCTCTGAAGCCCTGGTTCGCCAAGATCGACGGGGCCCGGGACATCGCGGGCCTGGAGCGCGTGATGGCCGAGCTGCACGACATCGGCGTCGTCGTGCCGTTCAATCTCGCCGGGCAGCAGGACCCGCACCAGCCCGTGCTCATCCTGGCCAACGTCGGCGCCAACGGTTTCGCGATGCCGGAGCGCGACTACTACCTGAAGCCGGACGCGCGATTCAAACAGGCTCGCGAGAAGTACGAGGCGCACATCGCGGCGATGTTCGCGCTGGCGGGGTGGAGCAAGAAGTCCGCGGCCGACGGCGCGCGCGTCGTGATGGGCATGGAGACGAAGTTCGCGGAGGCGTTCCTGGACAACGTCACCCTGCGGGATCCCGCGGCGACCGATCACAACACGACGTTTACCCAGCTTGCGGCCATGGTCCCGCACTTCAACTGGACGGAGTATTTCCGGCACAAGCAGCTGCCTCAAGACGTCGACATGAACGTGGACCAGCCCAAGTACATGTCTGAGCTCGACCGTCAGCTCCAGCAGACCTCGCTCTACGACTGGAAGACCTATCTCAAGTGGCACGTCTTGAACGCGTCCGTCGAGGCCCTGTCGCAGCCGTTCGTCGACGAGGATTTCGCGTATTTCGCGCACTACCTCGGAGGCGCCGCCGAGCTGAAGCCAAGGTGGAAGCGCTGCGTCGAATCGACGGACCGCTTGCTCGGCGACGCTCTAGGAAAGAAGTACGTCGACAAGTACTTCCCTCCGGAAGCCAAGGCGCGCATGCAGGAGCTCGTCCGGAATCTGCTGCTCGCCATGCGCGACGACGTCTTGTCGCGCCCGTGGATGAGCGACGAAACCAAAGAGCGTGCGATGGCCAAGATCGCCACGTTCAATCCGAAGGTCGGTTACCCCGACACGTGGAAGGACTACAGCCAAGTCGACATCCGGCGCGACACGTTCTTCGAGGACGTCGTCGCCGGGAGGCGCTTCGGGGTGGAGGACGATCGCCGAACCATCGGGAAGCCCGTGGATCGGGGGCGTTGGGGCATGACGCCCCCCACGTCCGACGCCTACGAGAACCCGCTCCTCAACGAAATCGTCTTTCCGGCGGGAATCCTCCAGCCGCCGGCGTTCTCGATCGACGCCGTCGACGCCGTGAACTACGGAGCCATCGGCGTCGTCATCGGCCACGAGATCTCGCATGGCTTCGACGACCAGGGGGCCCAGTTCGACTACCTGGGCCGCCTCCGGAACTGGTGGACGGATGCCGACCTGAAACGCTTCACGGAGCGCGGCGCTTGCGTGGTCGACCAGTTCGATCACTACGAGATCGAGGGAGGCATCCACCACAACGGCAAGCTCGTCTTGGGCGAAAGCATCGGCGATCTCGGAGGCGCCAAGCTCGCCTTCATGGCGTTTCAGAAATCGTTGCAGGGGAAGCCGCGGCCGGCGGACATCGACGGGTTCACGCCGGAGCAGCAGTTCTTCGTCGCTTGGGGACAGTTCCGCGGAGACGCCATCCGCCCCGAGCAGCAGCGGCTCATGGTCCAGACCGATCCCCACCCGATCGCGAAGTTCCGCGTCAACGGGCCGCTGTCGAACCTGCCCGAGTTCCGGGATGTGTGGAGCTGCAAGGCGGGAGCAGCGATGGTGCGGGCGCCGGAGGTGCGCTGCGAGGTCTGGTAGCGCAGGCACGTAGGAAAAACCGCATGGCCGACGACAACGCCCTAGGCACGATCACGGTCCGGGCGGCGCGCCGCGAGGATCTCGCGGCGGCGTCGAAGCTGGCGGCCGAGTTGGTGCGTCTGCACCACGCCTACGACCCGCTGCGCTTCATGACCTCGGAGCCTCTCGAGGAAGGGTACGAGCGCTTCCTCCGGACCCAGGTCGATCGCGACGGCATCGTGCTGCTTGTCGCCATCTTGCGTCGGGGCGGGGACGAGACGGTGGTCGGCTACGTCCTCGGCAGCCTCGAGGACCGCGACTGGAGCGATCTTCGCGACAAGTGCGGGAAAATCCACGACGTCTACGTGGACGAGCGGGTCCGCCAGCGCGGCGTGGCGTCGCATCTCGTCGAAGAGGCCGTTTCACGACTCTCCGCGCTGGGCGCTCCGCGAGTGGTCCTGATGGCGGCGTGGATGAACGAGGGTGCCCAACGCCTGTTCGCGCGCCTGGGGTTCCGGCCGACGATGCTCGAGATGACTCGCGAGACGAAGCCTCGCGGGTAGCCTCCGCCCACGGGGACTTGACGTTCGAGGTGCCGCGTCTTATGCGAAGAGTCGTCACGACGACTGATCGGTCACAACACATAAGGAGGCAAGTAACCATGAAACTGGTTCGGTGGGATCCGCTTCAGGAGTTTCTCGCGGTGAGCAACCGGCTCAATCGGACGATCAACGATCCTTTCACCCAGCGCACAGAGGACTCGTTCGGGGCCTGGGCTCCGCCCGTCGACATTTTCGAGAGGCAAGACCACCTCGTGATCCGGGCCGAGGTCCCGGGCGTCCATAAAGAGGACATGGACGTCCGGATCGAAAACGGCGTGCTGACACTGCACGGCGAGCGCAAGGTGGAGAAGGAAGTCGAGGACGTGACCGCGCATCTGACGGAGAGGGTGTACGGGAGCTTCACGCGAAGCTTCTCGCTCCCCGCCACGGTCGACGCGACGAGAGTCACCGCGCTCTACCAGGATGGCGTTCTCGAGGTGACGGTCCCGAAAATCGAGACGGCGAAGCCGAAGAAGGTCGAAATCAAGGTCGCGTAAGCACCCGCCGCGGGTTCCCCCCGATTCCGCGGCACGCGACGCGCCCTGGCGGCGGAAGGCCGCCGTCAGGGCGGGTGGCCATTCATGACGAAATCGTACCGGACAATCCCCCGGAACAACCGTATCTTCCTTGACGTGGGTCGCGTTCGACCGCAGTGGGACGCGATGGGAGCATCAACGATGCGACTGGCCGGAGTTCTGTCTTCCGCTCTCCTGGCCGCTTGCCTCGCTCTGACGTGCAGCACTCACGTCTTCGCGGATGGAGCGGACAAAGCGACCGCGAAGACTCGGAAGAAAGATAACAACGCGGCCACCCCGGGTCTCGCGGCGGGCGTCCCTCGGACGCCGCAATCCGCCGACGCCTACTACGGCGGCGCCAAGGTCGACACGATCAAGGAATTCCGGAACGCGCTGGGGCAAACCGTCTACTCGGTTGCGGCGTCTCACTTCGACGTCTCGCCGCCGCTTCTCGAGATGGCCGCCATCGCCGGACCGGAGCAGCCGGAGGAAAACGAATCGCCGACCAATCCGCAGTTGCCGGCTTGGCGCACGATTCGCTCCGCTACTCCCGATCCGGTGGTCCAGAGCGCACCCGCTTACGCCAATTCCCTGGCGGCGGGGAGCCCGCCGCCCGCCGCACCGACGACCGGCTTCAACTTCGCCGGCATCCCGATCGGCGGAGGCACGCCGTCCGACAGCAACGGCTCGGTGGGCAACAACCAGTTCGTCGAAACGGTCAACACGAGGTACCAGGTCTGGTCGCTCGACCACGCCACGATGATTGCCACGTCGGTTCTCGGTCCCGCGAACATCAATGCCCTCTGGGCCGGCTTCGGCGGCGCCTGCCAGCTGCAAAACAGCGGCGATCCGATCGTGCTCTTCGACAAGGCGGCAAACCGCTGGTTGATCTCGCAGTTCACGTCCACCGCGAGCGGCGGTGTCTACTTCCAGTGCGTAGCGATCTCGCAGACCGCGAGCGCGACGGGAGGCTACTTCCGCTATGCCTTCGCCGTGCCAGGCGGCAACTTCGGCGACTACCCTCACTTCGGCGTGTGGACCGACGCCTACTACATGATGGCGCATGCGTTCACCTCGAGCTCCGGAGGTTACGTCGCGGGGTTGTTCGCCGCGATGGATCGGACGAAGATGCTGGCCGGCAACTCGGGCGCCACGTGGCAAGTCATCCAGGACCCGAGCGAGGGCGGCCACATGCCCGCCGACCTCGACGGGTTCGCCCTCCCACCCACCAATGCGCCGGGTGTTTTTCTGTCGCTGCACTCCGCGGGCATGTTCATCTATCGGATGAAGGTGGACTTCGTCACGCCCGCCAACACCGTAAGAACGCTTCAGGCCAGCGTGCCGGTTGCAGCAGCGACCGGCGCTTGCGGCGGGGGCGGCGCCTGCATCCCGCAGCCGGGCACCGGTCAGACCGTGTCCTCGCTCGGCGACCGATTGATGTTCCGCGCGGCCTACCGCAACCTCATCGATCACGAGTCGCTCGTCATAAGCCACTCCGTCGATCCCTCGATCAGTGGCGTGGTCTCCGGCGTCCGTTGGTACGACTTCCGCCTCTCCGGAACCCCCGACGCGACGTGCCCGACCTATCCTTGCATCTATCAGCAGGGGACGTTCGCGGACGTGGTCAACGGCCGTAGTCGTTGGATGCCTTCCATCGCCATGGACACGGCGGAAAACATCCTGGTGGGCTACAGCACGACCGGCAAGACGAACGGAAGCGAGAACCACAGCATCCGCTACACCGGTCGCGCCAAGGCGGATCCTTCGGGGGTGATGACGGTTCCCGAGACCACGATCGTCACCGGAACCGCCAACAACGGCAACAATCGTTGGGGCGACTACACGAGCATGAGCATCGACCCGTTCGACGACTGCACGTTCTGGTACGTCAGCCAGTACTTCCTGTCGACGAGCAGTTGGCAGACTCAAATCGCGTCGGCGGCTTTCCCCGCCGGGAGCGCCTCGGGGCAGTGTCCCACGACCACCTGCACCGCCCGCCCTGCGACCGCGCCGGCGATCGGTGCGGCGACGGCCCCCGGAGAGAATCAGATCACTGTGACCTGGACGGGCATCGCCCCCACGCCGGGCGCGTACGCCATCGAGCGCGCGGACGGTGTGTGCGGAAGCGAAGGGCCCTACCGGCCGCTCGCCGCCACCTCCGGCCCGGCGACCAGCTTCACCGATACCTCCGTGCTGGGAGGCCTCAACTACTCCTACCGGGTGATCGCGGCGACCGACGCCGCCGGCAAGTGCCAAGCGAAGGTGGCGAGCGCATGCGTCAGCGCCACGGCCACCGGCAGCTGCAACCTCAAGCCGGTCTTTGGGGGGAGCACTGCGGCGACGAGCAGCAACAACGCCCATTGCGGCGTGACCGTCAGTTGGACGCCGGCGAACTCGAGCTGCCCGCTCACTCCGAGCATGCGCTACAACATCTTCCGTGGGACGGAGCCCGATTTCGTCCCATCGGTGACGAACCGGATCGCCACCTGCGTCGTCGGTCCGAGCTCCTATCTCGACTCGGCGAACCTCTCGAGCGGCAACACCTATTACTACGTGGTGCGCGCAGAGGACGGCAGCCTAGGTAACGGCGGCAGTTGCGGGGGCGGCAACGAAGATTCGAACAGCGTCGTGGTCGCCGGCACGGCCTACGGGGCCGGCACGCAGGCCGCTCCGGGTACTTGGACGGACGGTGGCGGCGACGGCTCCGCGTTCCTGTCGCTCAACGTCCCCGGCTCCGGCGACACCGGCGATCAGGTGTGGCGCTTCGTCAAGACGTCCAACGACCCCGGCGCCAACCACACCCCCGGCGGCGCGTATGCCTACCGGAATGCCGGGCCTACAGCCGGCAACAATTACCTGCCGAATGTCTGCGCGGAGCTCCAGGCGCCCCCCCTCACGGTGGGTGCAGCGTCGGTCAACCTGCAGTACTGGGAGCGGCACCAGGTCGAATACCACTGGGATGCCATCGCGGTCGAATATGCCGTCAACGGCGGCGCCTGGACGGATGTTCCCGCTCCCAGCAACAGCGCGGCGGCGGACTGCGCCGCGTCGGACGATACGACCGGCTGGGAGCCCATGAGCTGCACACAGTTCCCGCCCGTCAACGCGTGCGGTTATCCGGACACGAAGAACGCGTTCAACGGCCCGCTCGGGGGCGGCACCTTGTGCGGCAACTTTGCCACGGGCCCGACCACCCCGTACGCGCACCGGTGCCATCAGATCACCGGCCTGACGCCGGACGACACCATCCAGTTCCGCTGGCGTTTCTCCTCCGACTCGGGCGCCGAGTTCGCCGGCTTCTACCTCGACGATGTCGCGGTCACCAAGGTCCGACTGCCGAATGCTTGTTCTTCCGACGACTGCCCCGGGCAGCCGGACGGGACGGCGTGCGACGACGGGAACGCCTGCACGACCGGTGACACATGCGCCGGTGGCGTCTGTGGGTCCGGCGCCGGCACGCTGAACTGCGACGACGGAAGCGTGTGCACGACCGATTCGTGCTACCCGCTCTCGGGCTGCGTCCACACCGTCGCCAACGACCTGGACCACGACGGCGTGGGCGACGCCTGCGACAACTGCCCGGCCACGGCGAACGCAAGCCAGCTCGACGCGGACGCTGACGGCCGGGGAGACGCGTGCGACAACTGCCCGACCGTTGCGAATCCGAGCCAGGCCAACCTCGACGGCGACGGGCTCGGCGATGCCTGCGACTCCGACCGGGACGGCGACAACGTTCCGAACGTCGACGACTGCGCACCCGATGCGCGAGGCACTTCGGCGATTCCCGGCGAGGCGTCCGGCCTGCGCAGCGACGCGGACAAGGGAACGCTGCGATGGGACGGGGCGACCCAGGGACACGCCTACGGCCTGTACCGAGGCTCGTTGGCGCCCGGCGCGGCGTTCGCCTACAACCACCAATGCGTCGTCGCGTCCGTGACCCAGCGTTTCGTGCTCGAGGCGACGAACCCGGCGCCCGGCGAGATGCTCTACTACCTGGTCGCAGGGCGCAACTCGTGCGGTGACGGCAGTCTCGGTGCCGGCGCCAGCGGGCTCCGGCCTCAGCAGCCTGCGTGCACGTCGAATTCTTCCGCGGACGGCGACGGGGACGGAACCTACGACCTCGATGACGTCTGCGGGGCGGTGGCCGATCCCGCGCAGGCCGACGCGGACGGCGATCGCGTCGGCGACGCCTGCGACAGCTGCCCCGCCGTCACGAATCCTGGCCAAGCCAACGGCGACGGCGACACCCTGGGCGATGCCTGCGACAGCTGCCCCACCGTCACCAACCAGAACCAGCTCGACGGCGACGGTGACGGAATCGGTGACGCCTGCGACAACTGTCCGACGATCGCGAACGCGAATCAGACCAACGGCGATGGTGACGCTTATGGCGATTCGTGCGACAACTGCCCCACGGTCGCCAACCAGAATCAGTTCGACTCCGATGCCGACGGCAAGGGCGACCTTTGCGACAACTGCCCGACGATCGCGAATGCCAACCAGCTCGACGGCGACAGCGACACCCGTGGCGACGTTTGCGACAACTGTCCCACGATCGCCAATCAGAATCAGCTCGACACCGATGGCGACGGCAAGGGCGACCTCTGCGACAACTGCCCGACGGTGGCGAATGCAATCCAGCTCGACGGCGACGGCGACGGCGTCGGCGACGCATGCGACAACTGCCGCAAGGTCGCGAATCCCGGCCAAGCCGACGCCAATGGAAACGGCGTGGGCGATGCCTGCGTCGCGGCCCGCGTTTCGGCCTGGACGACGGGACTCACGCACATCGCTGGAGCCGGTAACGATCGCCTGCTCGTGTTCATGATTGGCCACGAGGACAATCAGGACGTGCTGGTCAATACGGTGACCTACGGCGGCCGGAGCTTGACCAGGGTCAACGGCACGGTGGCCGGGACGAGCTCCCGCGTCCGGATCGAGTTGTGGTACCTGAACGAGACCGGGATCACGGCTGCGACCAACGGAACGTTTGTCGTGACCTACAACGGCGGGACTCCCAATACCCAGCATTTCGCGGCGGCGACCTTCCGAAACGTCGATCAGTCCGCCCCGATCTTGGCCAGCAGCATCAACGCGACCAACGCCGCGACGCCGAATCCACTCCCGACGTCGGTTGCCGTGACGGCCGACGGGATAGCGGTTGCAGCCGGCATGAACGGGAACTCGGGATCGTTCGGCTGGAACAACGGGTGGACCGAAGGCACCGATCAGAGTATCTCGACGAGCAACAGCTCATCGGCGGATCACCCGGAAACGGCCAACGGTACGGACACGGCAAGTGCCACGAGCTCGAACCAGAACCGGCAAGCGATCGTCGCCATATCCCTAGCCGTCGCCCGATAAGCTCTCAGCGCAAGTTGCACTCCGTCGACCGGGACCTATGTTCCGGACCGCTCATGTCCGTTCGCGGTGGTCATCGGCAGGGCTGCAGGATCTCGAGTGCTACCAGACGGATTCGGACTCGCGCCTTCTGAGCCGGAACGACGGTGAGGTTGCGGGTGCCGGCCGCCTGCGGCTATGGGCGGCGGCCGAATTCACCTCGGGCTTTCAGGGCGTGCTTCTGGGCGGACTCGAAGGCGGCAATGCCAACGACGAATCGGGAACACGGGGAGAAATCGAGCAGGCGTTTCTCCGATGGACGCCTCCTGGCATCCGGCCGTGGACTTGGGATTCACGCCCGTCATCGGTCTGCGCATCGGAGCGTACGTCACGCGGGGACCCTATCTCGGTCACGCGGTCGAGCCGATGCTCACCGCCGGCGCGCATTGGCGCGACTTCGACCAGCGGGTGGCGGGATTGGAGCTCGAATTCAGCCGCGGTCACTTCGAGCTCAACGGCGACTGGGCGTTCTCGACGTACGAGGTCCCGACGCACGCCAACCTCTCGCGCGGGCAGGCGTGGTTTCTCGAGCCGAAGTACACGTTCACCCCGCGCCTCTTCGCGGCGATGCGCATCGAGAAGAACGACTACCCGTACATCCAACCGATCGACAGCAGCTCGTGGATCGCGCAGAACGTGACGTTTCACGACGTCGAGGCCGGACTGGGCTGGCGTTTCACGCCGGAGCTGGTCCTGAAGGCGTCCTACCGCCGGGACGAATGGAATGTGAGCGACGGATTGAAGTCGTTCTTTCCCAATGGGTACTCGTGCGCGCTGCAGCTCTCCTACGGCTTCGACGTCAAGTCCTGGTTTGAACGCCCGAGGTAAGCCGCTGTACCATCGGCTTTTCGGACCCGGACATGGCAGCAACCCAAGGCTCGACCGCGACCCGACCCGACTACGGTATCGACGCCCCCGGCGTCGTCCGAAACCTTTTCATCGTCGCCTTCGCCGGTCTCGCCCTCGCCCTCACGGCGCGAAGCGGACTGTGGTCCGGAGTCATCGCTCATGTCGACATCGCGCGCACGGGCCTGTTCGCCGGGCTCGGTTGCGGATTCATGGGCTTCTGGATGATCTACGACAGCAAGGTCGGGAAGCTGAGGGAACGGGACAGGATGCTCGATCTCATTCCATGGCGCGGGACCGAGGCCGTTCTCGACCTCGGCTGCGGCCGCGGCCTGTTGTTGATCGGCGCCGCGCGCAGGCTCACGACCGGCAAGGCGACGGGACTCGACCTCTGGCAGAGCGAGGACCTTACTGGCAACAAGCCCGAAGCGACGCTCGAAAACGCTCGACGCGAAGGCGTTCTCGATCGCGTCCTAGTGCGCACGGGGGATATGCGGAAGATGCCGTTCCCCGACGCAAGCTTCGACGTCGTCGTCTCCAATGTCGCGATCCACAACATCTACGATCGCGAAGGGCGGGAGGCGACGATGAGCGACATCGCGCGCGTGCTGAAACCCGGAGGGCACGTCGTCATTCACGACATTCGATACGTCCACGACTACGCGGCGGCCCTCGAAAAGCACGGTCTGATCGACGTCACGCGCGTCGGCTCGAAGCTCGCCCGCATCGTCCTGGTGCTGATCACGTTCGGCTCGCTCAGGCCGGACATCGTCACGGCCCGCGCTGCGGCCGCGTGATCAGGCAGAGCTCTCGCGCGTTGAGGCCTGCGCCTTCGTTCGCCATCCGGACCTGGTAGTCCAGTCCCGCGAGCGAGGCCTCGACCGACTCCAGCTGGTCGCGGCGTACGACGACGCCTCTCGCCTCGGGGCCGTCTTCGAAGTAGGCGCGCGCCCCGGGGACCGGATCGATCAACGGCATGCGCCGGCCGGTGTAGAACACGAACTCGCCTACGATCTTCGCTTCTCGGCTCGCCAGGGCCACGAGGCGCCCCCGATCGAGCTCCGTTCCCACCATCTCGACGATCGGCCTGTACGTGCGCTGGCGATCGTACGCCGGCATCGCCGCCGTTCCCGCGAGCATCACGACGATCGCGACCGTCGTTGCGAGTCCGCGGACGCCGGCGGCGTAGTCTTTCGCCTTGAACCTTGCGCTGACGTCTCGAAAGAGCCGGAACGCGAGGACCAACGCCGCGACACAGAGAACCGCACCCACCCAAGCCGCCGCTCGTCCCGGCTCCCAGACCGGATTCGGCGCCTCGCCGAACGACACCGGCGCGCCGAGCCGTCTCACGGTCGCCCCGAGCCGCACGTACGCGGACGGCGAAAGCGCGAACAGCACGAGGTAGACACTCGGCAAAGCGATCGTCATGAGGCGCACGAGTCCCGACGTCAAGGCGATCATCGACGCGTCGAACCGGGAAAGGCTCGTCGAGCTCACGTCCTCGCACCAAACGCCGACCATCAAGAAGAGGATCGGAAAGACCGGAAGCGCATAGGTTCCCGACTTGGCGGACGCGAGGTGCAAGATCACGATGACGGTTGCGAGGGAGCATCGCAAAAGCGTCGCGAACGGCGACACGACCGTGCTGCCCCGCTTGAACCAGAACCAGAGCGCCGGGAGTGTAAGCAACGTCCACGGCAGCAGCCGCGTCGGGAGCTTCGCCAGGTAGTGGTAGATGGGCTCCTTGTGAACGAAGTAAGGGTCGAGCGGGACCGGTCGCTCCGCCATGAAACCGAGCCACCGCCCCGCAATCGGCAACGAGGTCGCGGGTGCGCCTGCGGGCAAACTGAAGAAGCGTCCCAGCTGATTGTCGATGAATGCGCTGATCAGGTATTCGCGGCCGCCTTCGCGATAGAGAGCGGCCGCCCACGGGTAGACCGCGGCGACGAAGACGGGGGCGAAGACGAGCGACAACACGCAAGCCTGCTTCCACCGCCGCGTGATCGCGAGAAAGACGACGACCGAGCCGATGATGAAGACCGGGCCGGCGAGGCCCTTGGCGTAGAACGAGAACGACGTTGCGAGCAGGAAGAGCGCGTAGCGCCAGAGCCGCGCCTTCTCCGCGGTGAAGGCACTCCAGAACGCGTGCAACGAGAGGACCACGGCGAACGTGAGGCAGATGTCGGTCAAGACCACGCGCGAATACTCGAAGAACGTGATGTTGGTCGTGCACAAGAACGCCGCCAAGATGCCGGCTCTTTCGTGGCCGAGGCGCCGCCCCCACACCCAGACGATCAACGCGGTCGCCAGTCCGAAGAGCGCGGCGGGCACTCGGATCAATCCGGCGTCGACGCGGCCGAAGAACGTGCAGAGGATCACAGCCGTCCAATGCAGCAAGGGGGGTTTCTCCAGAAACGGCTCACCGTCCAAGGACAACGCCGCCCAGTGTCCGCTCCGGTACATCTCCGCGATCATCCCGCCGTCGCGTGAGTCGCTGGGCGTCCACAACGAGTGATCGAACAGCCCGTAGGCGCAAAAAACGAGGAGGAGGAGAAGGGACAGGCTCCGCTCCCGCCGCGTCACGACGTCGTTGACCTGGTCGCGCAGGACGGCCGCCGTCATCCCTCGAGGAGAAGGAGCGGTGTCTTCCGCATCCGCAAGCAGAAACAAGCCGTGCGCGACATCGAGCGGGATTATAGGGCAGACATCGGGTGTGGCGGGGGACCGGGAGGGGAAGCCATCATGGGATGCTGTGAGTCCCGGTAGGCGCTCCCCGGGGCGTTGTGCCGTATAGGAGATCGCGCATGCACAGAAGCTCCAAGGACGACCGCTCGAAACTGTCCGCGATCGCGCGACGCGCGATGATCGAGCGCGGCATGGAGCCGGACTTCTCGCCGGCGGTGCGGCGCGAAGTCGCGGACATCGCCGGGCCAGCCGCCGTAGCCGGCGGCGTGCGCGACTTGCGCGATCTCCTGTGGGCGTCGATAGACAACGACGACTCCCGCGACCTCGACCAGCTCACGGTAGCGGAGGCGCTCCCGCAGGGGAAGGTCCGCGTCCTCGTGGCGATCGCGGACGTTGACGCCCTCGTACCCAAGGACTCGGCCATCGACGGCCACGCGTCGCGCAATACGACTTCGGTCTACACCGCCGCCGCGATCTTTCCGATGATTCCCGAGGAGCTCTCCACCGGTCTCACGTCGCTCAATCAGGACCAGGACCGGCGCAGTGTCGTGGTCGACATGGTCTTCGAGGCCGACGGCGCGCTCGCCGGCTCCGAGATCTACCTCGGGCAGGTGAAGAATCGGGCGAAGCTCGCGTATCGCAGCGTCGCGGCGTGGTTGGAAGGCGCCGGCCCCGCCCCGCCCCGGCTCTTGGAGGTCTCCGGCCTCGACGAGAATCTCCGCGTTCAGGACCGTCTCGCGCAGAAGCTCGCCGCGTTGCGACATCGCCGCGGCGCGCTCAGCCTCGAAAGCGTCGAGGCCAAGCCGGTCTTCGACGGCGACGCCCTCCAAGACCTCGTACAGGACCCGAAGAATCGCGCGAAGCAGATCATCGAAGACTTCATGATCGCGGCCAACGGCGCGACCGCCGGTTTCCTCGACGCGAAAGGGTTCCCTTCGCTGCGCCGCGTTCTTCGATCGCCGGAACGGTGGGAACGCCTCGTGGAGCTCGCTTCGCGCTCCGGCGAAAAGCTCCCCGACGAGCCGGATGCCGTGGCGCTCGAGGCGTTCCTCGTGAAGCGACGCAAGGCCGAGCCGGAAAAATTCCCCGACCTCTCTCTGGCCGTCGTCAAGCTCATCGGCCGCGGCGAATACGCGCTCGACCTTCCGGGACGCGAGCCGACCGGGCATTTCGGACTCGCCGTCAGGGACTACACGCACTCCACGGCGCCGAACCGGCGCTTCCCGGACGTGATCACCCAGCGCCTCATCAAAGTGGCATTGTCGGGCGGGCCGCTTCCCTATGCGATCCCACGCCTCGTCGAGCTGGCCGAGCACTGCACGCTGAAAGAAGACGATGCGACAAAAGTCGAGCGCCGGGTGGCCAAATCTGCGGCGGCGCTGTTGCTGTCGGGCAGAGTGGGCGAGAGCTTCGACGCCACCGTCACCGGCGCATCCATCAAGGGGACGTGGGTGCGGCTCACGAATCCCCCCGTGGAGGGGCGACTGGAGCGAGGCGCCGAGGGGCTTGATGTCGGCGATCGGGTCCGAGTGAAGCTGATCCACACGGACGTCGAGCGGGGATTCATCGATTTCGCCAGCGACTGACGGTTGTCCCGAGTCTCTGCTGATCGTATAGAGCGACGCATGCGGATCGACTCGGCGCCAGCACATTCTATTCACGCTCTTTTGCTGCTCGTCGTCGTGATCGGCTGCCTTCCTGCGCGAGCACAGGCCACCGTGTGGGTCGATGACTGCGCGGGGACGGGGACGGGGACCTTCGGGAATCCCTACTGCAAGATCCAGACGGCGATCTGCAATATCAAGACGACCGGCGGCACGATCAACGTGCTTCCCGGGACCTATCACGAGGCGATCCGCGTCACCGCGAACATCTCGATCATCTCGACGGACGGCCCCGCCGTCACGACGCTCGACGCGACGGGGAAGCCCTGTCCCACGTCGGATTTCTGCACGATCGGTGCCCAGCCCAACTGCTCGGCGGTGTACTTCCCCTCGGCGGCGGGCACGACGAGCCGCATCGAGGGGATCCACATCACGAATACCGGCGGTGGCATAGACCAGCCGGCGGTCCCCGCGAAGATCGGCGCGGGGATCCTGGTGTACGGCTCGTCGCCGACGATCACCCGGAACGAGATCGTCGGCAACACGATCGGGAACACCGCGTACAAGGTGTGGTACGGCGGCGGGATCTACATCAACGGCGTGGATCCGGGGAACCCCCCTCGACCCGTGATCACGAACA
>JAYUCM010000300.1:0-8139 GCA_043740355.1 Acidobacteriota bacterium
CGAGGATCGTTCCGTACTTGAGCATCGTGCGTGTCATGGCAGGCCTTCTTTCGGCCCGGGGAAGCTCTCTCTCGAGGAGGTCCGGGTTGCCTTGTTCCATCGCGAAGGGCGTACCAGCGCGATCACGAGGAATGTCGCTCGATTTCCCGCTGCCGCCTCGCGTTGGCGTGGGCCCCGGGACACGGTCGTGTCTCAGCGTGGTCAGTCTTCGACGGGCCGCTCGATGCCGAGGGCCTTCAACTTCTTGTACAGGTGGCTGCGCTCCAGGCCAAGAACCTCCGCCGTCTTGGTCATTTTCCAGCGGTTGCGCTCGAGGGCGTCCAAGACGAGCGCGCGCTCGTGATGCTCCATCATCGATGCGAGGTCCGAGCCCCCGCCGTCACGATCCCCGCGTGTGGCATGGGCTCCCGGGTCGAGGAACCCGAGATGCGAGGCACCCACTGTGTCGTCCGCCACGAGGATGGCGACGCGCTCCATGACGTTTCGCAGCTCGCGCACGTTGCCGGGCCACGCGTAGCGCGTCAATCGCGCGATCGCGTCCGAGTCCAGCCGCTTGGGTCTCAAGCGGTTCTTGCGGCAGGCCGCATCCAGGAAGTGCGCGGCCAGGATCGGGACGTCGGCGGCCCGCTCGCGCAAGCTGGGAAGCTGCAGCGGAACGACCGCGAGCCGATAGTAGAGGTCCGGCCGAAAGCTCCCCGCGGCGACCGCAGCGGCAAGGTCGCGATTCGTCGCGGCGATCAGGCGTACATCGACGCGTTCGGGCCCGCGTCCGCCGATCGTCTCGACGTCCCCCGATTCGAGCGCTCGCAGGAGCTTGGGCTGGAGGCGCGGCGGCGTCTCGCCGATTTCGTCGAGGAACAGCGTGCCGCCGTCGGCCTGCTGGAACTTGCCCCGGTGGGCTTCGGTCGCCCCGGTGAACGCACCGCGCACGTGGCCGAACAACTCGCTCTCGAAGAGCGCGTCGGGGATCGCGGCGCAGTTCACGACGACCAGGGGCTTCGTTCTACGCGCGCTCCCCGCGTGAATGGCGCGCGCGGCGAGCTCCTTGCCGGTGCCGTTCTCGCCGAGCAGGAGCACGGTCGCCTCGGACGCGGCCACCCGCCGAAGCGTCGTCCTCAGTGCGGAAGTCGCCTCGGCCGTCCCCAGGATTTCGTCGGCGAGACCGGTTTCTTCCGTCAGCCGGACGTTCTCCTTGACGAGCCGGTCGCGATCCAGCGCATTTCCAGCGGCGAGGAGGATGCGCTCGATCGACGGGGGTTTCTCGATGAAGTCGTAGGCCCCGAGCTTGACGGCGTGCACCGCACGTTCGATCGAGCCATGGGCCGTCAGCACGACCGTGGGGATGCTCAACCGGCGCTCCCGCATCGCGGAGAGAAGCTCGAGGCCGCCCATCTCCGGCATCTGCACGTCGAGCAGGACGAGATCGATGCCGCCCTCATCGAGGGCCCGCAAGGCCTCGAGGCCGTTTCCGGCTTCTTCGGTCCGGTAGCCCGAGAGGCGAAGTCCCCTCGCGAGGGTCGCGCGAATGTTCTTCTCGTCGTCGACGATCAGGACGGTCGGCATCGCGGTTTTCGTCTCCCTCGGGGAAGTCTACGCGTCTTCCGACGGCGCGCCTTCGACGGGAACCGTGAGTGTGATCGTGGCGCCCCGTCCCGGTGCGCCCGTGGCGGTCAGGGATCCGCCGTGCTCCACCGCGATGCGCCGCGCGATCGCCATCCCGAGTCCCGTTCCGCCGCGGTCGGCACGGGTGGTGAAGTAGGGCTCGAAGATTCGGCGGAGCGTCTCGGGGTCGAATCCCCGGCCGGTATCGGAAACCGCGAACGAGACGCGATCGCCCTCGCCTCGCACGTTGACGGCGAGCACCCGATCGCCGGCGCCCTCCATGGCGTCGAGCGCGTTCGCGATCACGTTCTTGAGGACGCGCCCGAGCTGCTCTGAGTCCCCGTGCATCGTCGCCGGAGCGCGGCTTACGTCGACCGTGGCCGCGACGGCCATCGTCTCGATGCGCCCGGAAAACAGCGCC
This sequence comes from Acidobacteriota bacterium, assembly GCA_043740355.1. GTDB lineage: Bacteria > Acidobacteriota > Polarisedimenticolia > Polarisedimenticolales > DASRJG01 > DASRJG01. The sequence continues at coordinate 2,024 of JAYUCM010000300.1, forward strand.
AGCGCCTGCTCGACGATCGCACGCGGATCGCACGGTGCGACGCGGGGGCGCGGAAGGCGCGCGAATTGCGCGAACTCGTCCACGAGGGTCCGCAACGAGCCGACCTCCTCGAGGATCGTCCGCGTCTCGACGACGAACGCCTCGTCGAACGCGGCCGGGGCGAGCCGGCGCGTCCGCTCGAGGTTCTCGACGGCGAGCTGGATCGGCGAGAGCGGGTTCTTGATCTCGTGCGCGAGCCGCTTGGCGATCTCTTCCCACGCGGCGACGCGTTCGGCCGAGAGACGGCGGCGTTCGCTCGACTCGAGGGCGTCGAGCATCTGGTCGAACGCCATCGTCATCCGGCGGGTCTCGTCCCTCTCCGGCAGCAGCGTGATGGGGTGCCTCCGCTGCGCGGCGATCGATTCGGCGCGCTCCGCGAGCTCGCGAACGGGCCGCGCGATCCGGCCTGCAAGGACGAGCCCGACGGCGAGCGCCGCCAGGAACGCGACCGGCGCCACGCCGGCGAACGATTTCAGGAGGTCGCGACGGACGTTGCGCGCATCCGCGGGCACGACGCTCACGCACAGCGCCGCGCCGTCGCCGACTGGGACCTCGACGTAGGGGCTAACGCACGTCGCGGCCCCGGGCGTCCCGAGATGGGCTTCTCCTCCCACGAATTTCGCCACGCTCGCGACGAACGGCGCACCGAGAGTCCGTGTGGCGGCGAGCGTCAGCATCTCGCCTTCCGCCGGCACGCGCCGCCGCTCGACCAGAGCCGCGGCGCCCGTATCGGTTTCGCTTGCCCCGGCCGCCGCTAGCGTGGTGCCGGAGGCGCCCACGACCTCCACGCGGTCGAAGCCGAAGCGCTCGGCGAGCGTGACGGCCACCGGACGCGCCAAAGGCTCCGGCCCGCGCACCACGGCGGTCAGGTCGCTCCGATTGGCCGCCAAGGACTCCGCGGCGTGGTCGGCATCGATTCGAGCGGCGGTGCGCTCTTTCTCGAGGAGGGCCAGAGCCTGCACGCGCGCCTGCTCCATGCCGTGGGCCGTCTGCTCGTTCGCACGTTTTTCCGCCTGGACCAGAGAGACGGCGAGCACGACCGCCATCGGGATCAACGCCGCGAGGACGAGTGCGGCGACGATGCGGGTCCTCAGGGTCATCGTGCGTCGAGTATAGGTGGCGGGCGTGCGGAAGGGGGGGGCAAAGACGCCCGTCGTCTTTTCCCATCACGGTGCGTACTATCCGGTGTCCGGTCACCTACCGGCCGGACCTCGATGCGACGAAGGAGACGACCTTCATGGAGGATCGGAAGATGAACCGCTCATGGACGATCGCGGCCGCCTCCGCTGCCGCTGGTGCGGCCGCGCTCACCCTGGGATTGTTCCTTGCCGTGGGGAAGGACAGCCTCGCCGACCCGGGCGACAAGACGGTGCGGATCGTCACCGTTCCCGGCGACGATGACGACACGGAAGTCGCCCTGGACGACGGCGAGGGCGTTCACACCATCAAGGGCGGGTATCTCGGACTGACGCTCCGTGAGGACACCAAGAGCGACGAAGGCGGTGCGCTCGTCGAGCATGTCGTGGACGACTCGCCCGCGGAGAAGGCCGGCGTCAAGGACGGCGACGTCATCGTCGCCTTCGGCGGGGACGTCGTCCGCGGCCCCGCGAGGGTGACCCAGAAGCTCCGAAACTCGAAGCCCGGCGACAAGGTGAACGTCGAGGTGCGCCGCGACGGTCGGGTGCAAAAGCTCACCGTCGAGCTGGGCGAGCGAACCTTCTCGACTTGGCGCATGCGCTCCGGCGATCTGGGTCAGCTCGACGAAAACCAACAGCGGGAGCTCGAAAAGACGTTGAAGGGCCTCGACGAGAAGCTGCCCGAGTTGGGGAACCGGATCGGCAAGATGAAGCTCTACGCGCCGGGACGGCACGGGCTGCTGTACTTCGGCAGGAACAAGCCGCTTCTCGGGGTCGAGATGATCGAGACGACGCCCGAGCTGCGCGAGGCGATGGGTGGATCGAAATCAGCAGGCGTTCTCGTCGGAAAGGTGCTCGCGGGGAGCGCCGCCGAGAAGGGCGGCCTGAAGGTCGGCGATCTGATTCTCTCGGTCGACGGCGAAAAAATAGCCGATCCGGGCGACCTTGGAGAAGCGGTCGGCAAGCATGAGGGCAAGGCGATCGATCTCGAGGTCGTCCGCGACAAGAAGACGATGCACGTCAAGGCGGTGCTCCCCAAAATCGACGAGCCCGAAGACGAGCCGACGGGGCCGCGCGCGTCGGTCTGGCGCGTGCCCGGGATTGCCCCCCTGCCTCCCACGGCGCCGGTCCCGGCGTTCGCACCGCCCGCACCACCAGCGCCGCCCGCGGCACCCGCACCACCCGTGCCGCCGGCGCCGCCTTGCGGGGCTTCGCAATACGTTTAAGGAGCATTTCAGGGCGGTCCCGTTCTTGCCCCTTCCGATCCCTCCCCACTACAATCGGCCGTCTGGAGTGGGGAGGGCCTCATGCTTCCGATCTCGAAGAGGTCTCGCGAGCTCGGCACCGAGAACGCGTTCGTCGTGCTCGGTGAGGTCGCGCAATTGCAGGCCCAGGGGAAGGACGTCGTTTCCTTCTGCATAGGCCAGCCCGACTTCCCCACACCCGATCACATCCGTCTCGCCGGAATCAAGGCGATCACCGAAGGGAAGACCGGGTACACCCCCTCCCCCGGGATCCCGCAGCTGCGCGACGCGGTCGCCCGTTACTTCACCCGGACGCGGGGCATCGAGATCCCCTCCGACGACGTCGTCTGCGGCTGCGGCGGCAAGCCCTTCATCGGCTACACGATTCTCTCGGTCGTCGACCCCGGCGAAGGCCACGAGGTCATCTACCCGAACCCGGGGTTTCCGATCTACGAAGCGCAGATCAAGGCGCACGGCGGCGTCGCCGTGCCGCTTCCGCTGCGCGAGTCGCGCGGGTTCAACTTCGACATCGACGAGCTGAAGAAGAAGATCAACGCGAAGACCCGGCTGCTCATCCTATGCAGCCCCGGGAATCCGACGGGAAACCTGTTGAGCCGCGCAGAGCTCATCGAGGTCGCGATGGTCTGCGAACCCTTTGAGAACCTGTGGATCTATTCCGACGAGGTCTACTCCGCCCTCGTCTACGACGGCGCGTTCCAGTCGATCGCCGCCCTTCCCGGGATGAAGGAGCGCACGATCATCGCCGACTCGGCGTCGAAGACCTATTCGATGACGGGATGGAGGATCGGCTACGCCGCGAACGCCAAGCTCGCGCCGTTTTTCACGCGCTGGGTCACCAACACCGATTCCTGCGCGCCGCATCCGAACCAATGGGCCGTGGTCGAGGCGCTGAACGCCTCTCAGGAGCCGTCCCTGCGCATGCGCGACGTCTTCCTGAAGCGGCGCGACCGCATCGTCTCCGGCCTGAACGAGCTTCCTGGGTTCCGATGCCAGACCCCAGGCGGCGCGTTCTATGTCTGGCCGAACGTCACGGAGGCCTGCAAGCGCGTCGGGGCAGCAAGCAGCGAAGAATTTCGTAAGCGCCTGCTCTACGAAGCCGGCGTCGCGGTGCTCGCGGACATCCACTTCGGCACCCCTGTTGAAGGGGAGGGACAGCACATCCGCTTCTCCTACGCCTCGTCGCTCCCTGCGATCGACGACGGCTTGGGCCGGATCGCCGACTTCATGAAGACGAAAACTCGATGAGCAAAACCGCGGCAGCGGTTCCTTTGACCGATGCTCTCTACGCGAAGGCCGCGGCCGAGTTCGCGCAGTGGGAGGTCGTCAAAGACCTCGTGGACGAATGCATCGACCTGATGCTCAACTACCGCCAGTCGGGGCACCCGGGCGGTTCGCGCTCGAAAGTGCACGCGCTGCTTGCGACGATGCTCTCCGGCGCGATGCGCTTCGACCTCATCCGCCCGTGGCGGGCCTACGGCGACCGGTTCGTGCTCTCCGCGGGGCACACCGTGCCGCTGATCTACGCGACGCTGGCGACGTTGAACCAGATCGCCAAGGTGCGCGCCGAAGCGGGGGAGGCGCGATTCGCGTTTCCGGACGGCGGACGGTGGGCGTTGACCTACGGCGATCTCCTCAACCTGCGACACCGCGGGGGCCTACCGGGCCACGCCGAAATGGAGGGCAAGACCCTCTTCCTCAAATGGAACACCGGCCCCTCCGGCCACGGCATGCCGCCCGCCGCGGGCGAGGCGCTGGCTCTGAAAGCAGCGGGAGCCGGCGAAGTCAAGGTGTTCGTGATGGAAGGCGAGGGCGGGCTCACCCCGGGCGCCGCCCACGAGACGAAGAACTCGGCGTGGGGTTTGGGCCTGTCGAATCTCGTCTTCCTCGTCGACTGGAACGATTTCGGGATCGACGACAACGCGGTCTCGTCCGTCGTGCACGGCACACCCGTCGACTGGTTCGCCCCCTACGGCTGGCGCGTGCTGGGCACAGCAGAGGGCTCGGACTGGGCGTCGATCACGCGCGTCGTGCTCGAAGGCGCCCGCGGCGAGAATCCCGGCAACGTGCCCACGATGGTCTGGGGCAAGACGCGCAAAGGGCGGGGCTACGGGAAGTACGACAACAAGTCGCACGGGAGCCCCTGGCCGATGAACGCGCCCGAGTTCTGGGCGAACCGCAAGACGTTCATGGAGAAATACGGCGTCGAGTACCAGGGCTTGGACGAGGCGGCCCCGTCCGATGTTCCGGAGCGGATGGCGCAGGCGTTGGCCAACCTCGACGTCGCATTCTCGATCCTGAAGAAGCGCACCGATGTCGTCGAGACGATCGGGAATCGGCTGGCTTCCGCCGCCGACGCGGTCCCCGAGCGCATCGCGGGGGCCTACCTGGGCGTGAGGACGGCCGATGTGTTTTCCGATCCGGCGCTTTTCGATTTCAGGAGCTACCCCGCGTCGATGTACAAGAAGCCCGGGGAAAAGCACCCGAACCGCGCCGCGCTCGCCGCCTGGGGGGCGTGGGCGAACACGTATGCGAAGCGTGGCTACGGACGACCGCTCTTCATCGCGTGCTCGGCGGATCTGGCCGACTCGACGAACATCGCGGGGTTCGCGAAGGATTTCGAGGGCGAGACCGGTTGGGGATGGTACGAGCGCGACAAGAACCCGCGGGGCTGCCTCCTTCCCCAGCAGATCACCGAGTTCACCAACGCGGGGCTGATGGTCGGCCTCGCTTCGGTCAACCTGGCCGCCGACCCGATGAAGTCGTTCGACGGCTTCTGGGGAGCGTGCTCGACGTACGGATCGTTCTCGTACCTGAAGTACGGACCGATGCGGCTCTTCTCGCAGCTGGCGCAAGACTGTGAGCTGAAAGTAGGGAAGGTCCTCTGGATCGCGGGCCACTCGGGTCCGGAAACCGCGGAGGACTCGCGCACGCACTTCGGAATCTTCGAGACCGCGGTGACGCAGCTCTTTCCGGAGGGGCACGTCATCGACCTCCACCCTTGGGAGTACAACGAAGTCCCGGTCGTTCTGGGTGCGGCGCTGGCGCAAAAGGCGCCGATCGTGGCGCTGCACTTGACGCGGCCTCCGGTGACGATTCCGGATCGCGAGAAGCTCGGCATGGCCTCGCACTTCGAGGCGGCGCGCGGGGCCTATCTCCTGCGCGATTTCAAGCCGGGCGTCCCGCGTCATGGAACCGTGTTCATCCAGGGGACGTCGACGACCGCGAATCTCGTGACGATTCTCCCGAAGCTGGAAGCGGCCGGCGTGAACGTGCGCATCGTCGCCGTCATCAGCCCCCAGCTGTTCGCGCTCCAGGATTCGGCCTATCGCGAGTCGATCGCATCGACCGCCCGGAGGTGGGACGCGATGTGCATCACGAACCGCAGCCTGCGCACGATGCGGGAGTGGATCGCGAACCCGGTGGTCGCCGCGTACTCGTTGGCCAGCGATTGGGACGATCGGTGGCGCACGGGCGGCACGGTCGACGAGGTGATCGACGAGGCGCACCTCGGCCCCGGCCACATCGAGGACGGCATCAAGCGGTTCGCCGCGGAGCGCGGCGCCCGGATGGCGGAGCTGCGCGCCGCGGTCGACGCCGCGTCCAGGTAGAACGGGGTCAGGTCTCCCATTGAGATTGGGGTCAGGTCTCCCATTGAGTCATTCGCATTTTGCGAATG
>JAYUCM010000301.1:0-3355 GCA_043740355.1 Acidobacteriota bacterium
AGATGCACGCATGAAGAAGATGCTGGTGGCCGAGGACGAACGCACGCTTCGCGAAGGCATCGCAACGGCGTTCCGCGATCGGGGCTGGGAGGTCGTCGAAGCGCCCGACGGCACCGAGGCGTTCGCGCGGCTCGAGGAAGCCGTCTTCGACGTCCTCGTGACGGATTATCAGATGCCCGGGAAGAACGGCCTCGAGGTGCTCAAGCGCAGCAAGATGATCAACGAGGGAACGGTCGGTCTCGTGATGACCGCCTACGGCACCGTCGAGTCCGCCGTCGAAGCGATGAAGGCCGGTGCTTACGACTACGTGCTCAAGCCGTTCGATCTCGAAGAGATGGAGATGAAGGTCGAGCGCGCGATCGAGCACCGGCGCCTGCTCCATCGCATCGAGGCGTTCGACCGCAGCGAGATCGTCCCGCGCTTCGAGAACATCGTTGGCGAGAGCCCTCAGATGAAAGAGGTGTTCCGGACGATCGAGAAGGTCGCCCGCTCGAACGCGACGGTCCTGGTTCTGGGCGAGACAGGTGTCGGCAAGGAGCTCGTCGCCGAGGCCCTGCATCGCAATTCGAGCCGCGCGGACCGTCCGTTCGTGAAGATGAACTGCGCGGCGCTCCACGAGAGCCTCCTCGAGTCGGAGCTGTTCGGCCACGAGCGCGGGGCGTTTACCGGCGCCGACCGCCAGCGCACCGGGCGATTCGAGCTGGCCAACGAAGGGACGCTCTTCCTCGACGAAATCGGGAACATGACGCCTTCGACGCAGACGAAGGTGCTGCGCGTCCTCCAGGAGCGCGAGTTCGAGCGCTTGGGCGGCTCGCGCACGGTCAAAGTGGACGTCCGGCTCGTCGCCGCGACCAACAAGAACCTCGAGGAAGCGATCCAGCGCGGAGAATTCCGCGAGGATCTGTATTACCGGCTCAACGTCGTGAGCGTGACCGTGCCGCCGTTGCGCGAGCGCAAGGAGGACATCATCCCCTTGGCGTCGCACTTCATCGATCGTTTCGCGAAGGAGCTCAAGAAGGACGTGCGCGGCCTCGAGCCGGCGGCGGTGCGTTCCCTCAAGCGTCACACCTGGCCAGGGAACATCCGCGAGCTCGAGAACACGATCGAGCGCGCCGTCCTGATGGCCGAGGGGCGCTTCCTTCAAGAGGACGACCTGAATCTGGGCGCGTCGGGGCGCTCCCCCGCCGACAACGTTGCCTCGTTGAACCTGCGGCTGCCTCCGACCGGGGTCGCTCTCGACGAGCTCGAGCGTCAGGCCATATTGGAGGCGCTCCGGATCAACAACTGGGTCCAGAAGGACGCCGCGAAATTCCTGGGCATCTCGTCCCGTGTGATGAACTACAAGGTTGCGAAGTACGAGATCAAGAACACCCGCTGGAGCAAGAACAAGCTCGTCGGCTGATCGCGCCGCAGACCATGGCCTGTGCTAGCATCGCGAGCCGCGCTTGGCCGGCCCTCCGCGAGGTGTTTGCGTCATGCCCGAACGCGTCGACTGGCACACCTACTTCATGAACATCGCCCACCAGGCGGCCACACGCTCGACGTGCGACCGGAGGCACGTCGGCGCCGTCATCGTCCGCGACAAGACGATCCTCTCGACCGGGTACAACGGCTCGATCCGCGGGATGCCGCATTGCGACGACGTCGGCCACCTCATGGAAGACGGGCACTGCGTCGCCACACTGCACGCCGAGGCCAATGCGATCATCCAGGCCGCCAAGAACGGAGTGCGGATCGAAGGGGCCGAGATCTACACCACAGCGTCCCCCTGCTGGGCCTGCTTCAAGCTGATCACGAACGCCGGTATTCGCACGATCTACTATGGCGAATTCTATCGGGATACGCGGAGCGTCGACGTCGCGGCACAGCTCGGCATCCACCTGATCGACCTGAGCCACGGGGCGATCCGAGCCGTGTGAGATCGCGATGAGGATCGACCGGCGCCGCATCGGTGCGCGCGGAGCGTTCGCCCTCGCAATCGCCGCCTTCTGGGTCACCCTGCCCGCCGCCACGATCCGGGGACGCGTGACGATCGAGGGCGCTTCGGACAGCCGCCCCCTCGATCCGGCCGGGGCGGTCGTCTATCTCGACAATCTCCCCCCCGGCACGACGTCTCCCGCGCCGGGTCGCTTCACGATCGAGACGAAGAGCAAGAGATTCGTCCCGCAGGTTCTTGCCGTTCCGGTCGGCTCCAGGGTGAGCTTCCCCAACGACGATGCGGTCCTCCACAACGTTTTTTCCGCGTCGGGGGCGAATGCCTTCGACCTGGGGTTGTACGGAAAGAACGAAGCAAAAGACGCGGTCTTCCGTGAGCCCGGCCTCGTGAGGGTGTACTGCAACGTCCACGAGAAGATGGTCGCTTTCGTTCTCGTGTGTCCCTCGCGGTACTTCGCGCGTGTGCGGGACGATGGGTCCTTCGAGATCCCCGACGCGCCCGCCGGCCGGTTCGACGTGAAGGTCTGGGATGAGCGCGGCGGCATGCAGTCATCGTCGGTCGAGGTCGGAGCAGGCGACACGCTCGACGTGGGGTTCACGATGGACGGGAGCAAGTACAAGCGGGAGCCGCATCTCGACAAGAACGGCGCGCCCTACGCAGCCCGCCGATCGACGGAGTACGAATGAGCACGAGGCCCGCCGAGCGCAAGAGGCGCCCCCGGCTGGTCACCCGCCTCGCCGTGATGATGTCCGGATTGACGGCGGCCACCGCGCTCGCCGGCATCGCGGTGGTCTGGACGATCACCAGCCGCCTCGAAGGGCCGGAGATCGACCGCGTGCTCGATCGCTGCCACGAGGTCGCGGACGGCAGCCTACGTCGGCGGCTAGGCAACCTCGAGCTCGTGGTGGGTCTGCTCGGGCACGACGCGCCGTTCCGCGCCTACGTGACCGAAGGGGATGCCGCCTCGGTCCTCGACAACCTGAAGGAACGGCTCGCCCTTGCAGGCTGCGACGCGTTCCTCGTCACCGACAGGGCGGGGGCGCTCCTGGCCGACACGCGGCGGCCCGGGGCCGTGGGTTCTGACCTCGCGGCAAGCGAGCTTGTCGCTCCCGCTCGAGCCGGGCGAACGGTCAGCGGCCTCTGGCGCGAACCCGACGGCCGGCTGTACCTCGCCGCGTCCTCGCCGGTCGTGCAGGGGGGCACCGACGTGGCCGGCGTCATCGTCGCGCTCGACGCAATCGACGACGCGCTCGCGACCGAGCTTCGAGGCGCCGCTGGAGCGGAAATCGTCGTCTACTCGGAAGGCGCGCGCGAACCCCAGGGCGCCTCGTTCACCGGCACGAGAGCCGAGTTGGACCGGACGGCCGCAGGAGCGTCGCCGCGGGTCGCGATCGGCGGCGAGGGGTTCGCGGCTCGCTC
>JAYUCM010000302.1:0-3351 GCA_043740355.1 Acidobacteriota bacterium
TGTCCTACCATTGGACGACTCCCCAGCACGGCTCGAAAGAACGCCGAACTATAGCAAACCGGCCTCGTGGCGGCCCAACAAGCGGCCGATCCGCGCGAGCGTCCGTTCTCTCCCGAGAACGGCGACGACCTCGAACAGTCCGGGGCTCGCGGTGCGCCCCGTGACCGCCAGGCGCACCGCGTGGATCAACGTCCCGCCAGGCAGTCCTTTCTCCTCGGCCGCGGCGCGCAGCGTGGATTCGAGCGCCTCCGTGGTCCACTCCGGAAGCGCGGCCCAAAGGACGGAGAGCGCTCGCAGCGCAGCGATGGTCGCGTCCGCGCCGAGGTGCTTCGTGACTCCCGCGCGGTCGTACTCCAACGCGTCCGAAGGATCGAAGAAGAACCGGCCTTCGAACGGTAGAGCGGTGAGGGTCTTTGTGCGCGGCTGCAGCAAGGCCAGCACCTGATCGAACCAATCACGACGGGAGCCGAAGTAAGAGTCGTCCCACAGCCCCGCCGTCTGGAGCGCGTCGGCTGCTGCCGCTGCAAACTCCTCACGGGGAAGCTCCGCGACGTAGGACCCGTTCAGCCATTCGAGCTTCGTCGCATCGAAGACGGCGCCGGATTTTCCGACACCGTCGAGATCGAACGCCGCAATCAGCTCGTCGCGGCTCATTTTCTGCCGCTCGTCACCGGGGTTCCAACCGAGCAGCGCGAGGAAGTTGAACAGGGCAGCCGGCAGGAAGCCGGACGCGCGGTAGTCGAGAACCGAGGTCGCACCGTGCCGTTTCGAAAGACGCCTCTTGTCGGTCCCGAAGATGAGGGGCAGGTGGGCGAAGACCGGAGGCGTCGTGCCGAGGCCGTCGTAAATGAGGATTTGCTTCGGCGTGTTCGAGATGTGGTCGTCGCCCCGGATCACGTGCGTGATGCGCATCGCGACGTCGTCCGACACCACCGAGAGGTTGTACGTCGGCGTACCGTCCGTCCGGAGCAGGATCAGGTCCTCGATGACCTCATTGGGGAACGACGTCTTGCCATGGACGCCGTCGTCCCAAACGGTCACCCCCTGAGGGACCTTCAGACGCACGACGAACGGGACGCCGGCCGAAGCAGCCGCGTCCGATTCCGCCCGAGGGATCGCGAGGCAGCGCCGCCCGTAGACGTAGCCGCCGCCCGCCTTTTCCGCGGCTTCGCGCTCGGCGCGGAGCGTCTCCGCGGCGCAGAAACAACGGTACGCCTTTCCAGAGGCCAACAGCCGCATCGCGTCGGCGACGTGCTGCGCGCGGTTTCTCGTCTGGAAGAAGGGTCCTTCGTCGGAGGCCATCCCGAGCCACGCCATCCCCTCGAGGATGGCACGCACGACATCGTCGGATGAGCGCTGCGCGTCGGTGTCCTCGATACGCAGCACGAACACGCCGCCACGGCGCCTCGCGTAGAGCCAATTGAATATCGCGGTTCGCGCGCCGCCGACGTGGAGGAATCCGGTGGGGCTCGGCGCGAACCTGACTCGTACGCTCAACGTCGCCTCAACCGGCGCCGTGGGTCTTTTCGATCTTGGCCCACGAGTCCTTCAGCGTGATCGTTCGGTTGAAGACCGGAACGTCGGGCGTCGCGTCCGCATCCACGCAAAAATAACCGAGGCGCTCGAATTGCACGGTCGTTCCTGCCGGAAGTCGCGCGGTCGACGCCTCGACCCGCGCGTGCCCGACCGTGACGAGCGAGCCCGGATGCAGGTTCTCCCGCCAATCGCGTCCCTCGCTGTCGTCGTCCGGGTTTTCCCTGGTGAAGAGCGGCTCGTAAAGCCGCACCGTCGCGGGGACGGAGTGCGCCGCCGAAGTCCAATGAATGGTGCTCTTCACTTTGCGGCCGTCCGGAGAGGATCCGCCGCGGGACGCCGGGTCGTAGGTGCAGCGGAGCTCGACGACGTCGCCCGCGGCATCTTTGACGGTGTCCGTGCACGTGACGAGATAGGCGCCGCGCAGCCGAACCTCGTTTCCGGGGAACAGCCGGTAGTACTTCGGCGGGGGCACCTCGCGAAAATCGTCCCGCTCGACGAAGATCGTCCGCGCGAACGGTACGTTCCGTGTTCCGGCGGCAGGATCCTCGGGATTCACCTGGACGGAAAACTCCTCGACCTTCCCCTCCGGGTAGTTCTCGATCACGACGGCGAGCGGATTCAGCACGCTCATCACCCGCGGCGCGCGTCTGTTCAGGTCGTCGCGGACGGCGTGCTCGAGCAGCTTGACGTCGATGACGCTGTCCCGCTTGGCGACGCCGATCCTCTCGCAGAAAGCACGGATCGCCTCGGGCGTGAAGCCGCGGCGGCGCATTCCCGAAAGCGTCGGCATCCGCGGATCGTCCCAACCCGAGACGTGACCCTCCTGCACGAGCACGAGCAGCTTCCGCTTGCTGAGTACCGTGTACGTCAGGTTGAGGCGCGCGAATTCGATCTGCCGGGGGTGCGCTCCGGTGGGGCAGTTCTTGACGACCCAGTCGTAGAACGGCCGGTGGTCTTCGAACTCGAGCGTGCAGATCGAGTGGGTGATCCCCTCGAGCGCGTCCGACAACGGGTGGGCGTAGTCGTACATCGGATAGATGCACCACGCGTCGTCGGTCCGGTGGTGCGGCGCCTTCTTGATCCGGTAGAGCGCGGGGTCGCGCATGTTCATGTTGGGCGACGCCATGTCGATCTTGGCGCGCAGCACGAGCGCGCCCTCGGAGAACTCCCCGTTCCGCATGCGCCGGAATAGGTCGAGGTTTTCCTCGACCGGACGGTCGCGGTGCGGGCTGTTCCGCCCCGGCTCGGTCAGCGTGCCGCGATGCTCACGGATCTCGTCGGCGTCTAACGCATCGACGTAGGCCAGCCTCTTCTCGATGAGCCCGACCGCGCATTCGTACATGCGGAGGAAGTAATCCGAAGCGAAGTAGAGCCGGTCCTGCCAGTCGAAGCCGAGCCACCGGACGTCTTCGATGATCGCGTCGACGTATTCGATCTCTTCCTTCGCCGGGTTCGTGTCGTCGAACCTTAGGTTGCACGTGCCGCCGAACTCGGCCGCGAGCCCGAAGTTCAGGCAGATCGATTTCGCGTGCCCGATGTGAAGGTAGCCGTTGGGCTCCGGCGGGAAGCGCGTCGCGACGCGGCCGCCGTGCTTCCCGGTGGCGTTGTCGTCGTCGACGATCTGGCGGATAAAGTCGCGATACCCGCCGTCTACGGGAACGTCGTCAGGCGTGCTCACCCTGCTGCCCTCGGGCCGGTCGCGTCGTCATCGGAGCCTCGATTGGCGGTGAGGGAGGGATTCGAACCCTCGTTAGGGGTTTAAAACCCTAAAACGGTTTAGCAAACCGTCCCGTTCAGCCACTCCGGCACCTCACC
>JAYUCM010000303.1:0-3350 GCA_043740355.1 Acidobacteriota bacterium
GGTTTACAAAACCGCTGCTCTACCCCTGAGCTACGCCAGCAGGCTTGACAAACGGCAGATGTTAACAGGGGGGTCAAGGCCTTTCAAGGCGTCGGACCGGAATTTCCGACTTTTCCGGCATCCGGCGCTGCCGGACGACTTCGTAGAGAACTGCCGCGACCGCCACCGAAACGTTCAGCGACTCGACCCCCCGGGCCAGGGGAAGCGCCACGCGTGCATCGGCGACCTCCAGCAGCCCCCTTCTCAATCCGCGACCCTCTCCCCCGGCGACCACGACGATCCGGCCGCGGTACGCCTCCGCGTCCCAGAGCCGATCCGAGCGCGCGTCCAGCGCCACCACTCGGAAACCATGGGACTTGAGACCCTCGAGGCGCCGGCCGAGCTTCGGTTCCCGGGCGACCGGGATACTCTCGAGGGCGCCCGCGGCGGTCTTCGCGACGGCCGGCGTGATCCCGACGGTCTCTTCGGTTCCCAGCAAAATACCGTGCGCCCCGGCCGCTGCGGCCGTCCGGATAACGGCCCCCAGGTTTCGAGGATCCGCGACGCCGTCGAGGGCCACGAGGAGACCCGCCGCCTCCAGAGCCGTCGCGGCGCACAGCGCTTCGGCGTCGGCGTAGGCGATCGGCGCCACCAGCGCCGCCACCCCCTGATGGACCGCATGGGCGCCGGTTTTTCGCGCGAGGATCTCCCTGGGAAGATGCGTCACCGGGACTCCGGCGGCGCGGGCGGCGCGGAGTAGGCGGCCCAGGTTGTGTCCTCCGCTCTCGCGAGCCACGAGGATCCGGTCGATCGTGCGCTTCCCGGCTTCGAGAGCCGCAACAACGGCGTGAAGGCCGAACAGCACCTCCGGACGCTCGTCGTCTTCGCGCTTCACCGGATCGACTCCACGGTTCTAGCCACCCGAGACCGCGCGGACGGCACGGAACCCGGCAGAATCCGGGCCCCCTCGGTGATCAGGGGCCAGAGCCGGTCGAGCTCGCGTCCGTGGCCGCGACCGGTCAGGGCAACGCGGATCGGCTGGAAGAGCGCCTTCCCCTTCGTCCCGCTCGCCGCCTCGACTTCGCGTCGCAGGGCGTTCCAACCCGCGGCCTCGCCGCTCGTTGCTGCGTCGAGGCGATCCGCCAGGGCGCGGAGCACCACGGGCGCCTGAGGCTCGGCCAGGATCAGGCGATCGTCGTCGCTCAAGGGCCCGCCCGGATGGAATATCGGTTCGGCCTGCGCGTCGACCTGATCGAACCTGCCGAGCGCTGGCCGGAGGAACTCCGCGACAGACGCGATCCAGGCGGACGCGGACGCGGTGGAGGCGGCGTCGAGGCGCGAGGCGGCCACGAGCGCGGAGGCCACTTCCGCGGCGAGCCGGTCCGCGGCCATCGCGTGAACGTACTGAGCGGAGATCCAATCCAGCTTGACGGGATCGAAGATCGCCGCGGATCGGCCCAGTCGATCGAGCCCGAACTCGGCGGCCATCGCGTCTTTGGACACGATCGTCCGGTCATGAGCCGGCGCCCAGCCCAGGAGGGCCAGTCCGTTGACAAGAGCTTCCGGAGGCACGCCTCGCGCGCGCCACGCTCCGACCGAGGTCGCGCCGTGGCGCTTCGAGAGCCGCTCGCCGTCCGGCCCGAGCACCATGGGGACGTGAGCGAACGTGGGAAGCGGAGCCCCGAATGCGCCATACAGGAGCACCTGAAGCGGCGTGTTCGAGAGGTGGTCGTCGCCGCGGAGGACGAGGTCGATCTCCATCGCGGCGTCGTCGACCACGACCGCGAAGTTGTAGGTGGACCGGCCGTCCTGCCGAACGAGGACCGCATCCGGAATCTGAGCGAACGGCACGGCGACCGGCCCGTGAACGCTGTCGACGAAGCTCACCGCGCCCCTGCCGGCTCCTTCCCCGATCGGCACGCGGAACCGCACCGCGAAGGCCTCGCCGGCCGCGGCGCGCCGCGCGCTCTCCGAGGCATCGATCGCGCGACACGGGTCGCGGTGCCCCGCAGCGACCCCGGCGACGGTGTGCGCGACGCTTCGCGGGGCGGCCTCGCCCACGTTGTCGCAAAAACATCGAAAGGCGGCACGCGTCGCGACCAGGCGGTCGGCCGCCTCGACGTAGGAGGCCCCGCGCTCGGACTGCCGGTATGGCCCGTAAGCGCCGCCCGCGTCCGGCCCCTCGTCCCAGTTGAGACCGAGCCAACGCAGGTCTCGGAGGATCTCCGCCTCGGACCCCGCTTGCTCGCGATCGGAGTCGGTATCCTCGATACGCAGCACGAACGTGCCGCCCGATGCACGCGCGAGGAGCCAGTTGAACAGCGCGGTTCGGGCGTTGCCGAGGTGGAGCGAGCCGGTCGGAGACGGGGCGAAACGGAGCCGCGGGGCCATCTAGACCTCCATCAACTCCTTTTCCTTGGTCTTGCAGAGGGTATCGATGTCGGAAACGTAGCGGTCGGTCTTCTTCTGCACGTCATCGGTGGCGCGGTGCGCGTCGTCTTCCGAGAGCTTCCCGCTCTTCTGGAGCTTTTTCAGCTCCTCGTTGGCGTCGCGGCGGAGCAGGCGCACCGCGGTCTTGGCTTCTTCACCGAGCCCGTTCACCTTCTTGACGAGCTGTTTCCGTCGCTCCTCGGTCAATGAAGGAATCGGAATCCGGACGAGCTTGCCGTCGTTCGCGGGGTTGAGCCCGAGGTCGGCGGCGAGGATGGCCTTTTCGATGGCCGGAAGGGTCGAGGGATCGAACGGGTGCGCGACGACCATCGCGGGATCGGGAACCGACAGCTTCGCCACCTGGTTCAGCGGCGTCATCGTGCCGTAGTAGTCGACCATCACCGCATCGAACATCGACAGGGACGCTCTTCCGGTCCGGACCGCGGCCAGCTTGTGCCGGGCGTCTTGGAGCGTCGCGCCCATCTTCTTTTCGGCGTTCTCGATCACCTGCTTGTCCGTCATGGTTTCACTCCGAAACGACAGAGCCAATCGGTTCCCCGTGGATCACCCGCCGGATATTGCCGTCTTGCCGGATGTTGAAAACGACGATCGGGAGCTTGTTGTCCATACACAGGGAGATCGCGGTCGCGTCCATCACCTTGAGGCCGCGCTCCAGAACCTCGCGGTAGGTGATGCGAGGGAATTTCTTCGCCGCCGGATTCGACGTGGGGTCGGCGTCGTAGATCCCGTCGACCTTGGTCGCCTTGAGCAGGACTTCGGCCTTGACCTCCATCGCCCGCAACGCCGCGGCGCTGTCGGTCGTGAAGTACGGGTTCCCGGTTCCCGCGGCCAAGATGATGACCCGCCCTTTCTCGAGGTGGCGGATCGCCCGGCGCCGGATGAACGGCTCGGCGACCTGCCGAAGCTCGATCGCGGAGAGC
>JAYUCM010000304.1:0-3343 GCA_043740355.1 Acidobacteriota bacterium
GAGTACTCGTCGTTGTAGGGAGTCTTCAGGTTCCGATCGACGGTCGAGTAGGAGAACGACGGCTCGAACTGGACGGACGAGACGCCGGCCTGAGCTTCAAAGTTGGCGATGACGGGCTCGGATTCGGTCGTGATCACGCCGAGAAAGATCTTGTCGAAGAAGCGTCCCGCGGAGACCGAGAATTTGGTCTTCCCGTCGTTCCACGGATCCCAACCGATCGATAGGCGCGGCGAGAAGTTGGTGTTGTGGATGTTGATGTCGTCGGGCTGGCGGAACTTGATCCAGGTCGTCTCCGTCGTGCTGTGAGAACCCGGGACGAAGCGGATGCCTGCGAACTGCCCTCCGACGGCGCCGAGTGCCCCCTGAATGTCCTCGAAGGACGTGAAGGTCGTCGTCAGCAAGTTCTGCAGAAAAGGATTCGTGGGAAAAGGCTCGTTGTTCAGCGCCGTCACGAAAGCGTCGGATTCGGCTTGCGGATCGAGCGGGCGGAAACCCGGGGCGCTGACGGTTTCTTGCTCGATCCTCAGACCCAACGTGATGGAGAGATTCGAGACCGGGCGAAGCACGTCCTCGCCGTAGATCCCCCACGTCGTGCCGACGGCGCGCTGGCTGCTGGTCGGCTGGAGAGAAGCCACGATGTTGAAGCGCTCCGTGGGGGAAGCGTCACCCGCACCGAACGACTCGCTCTTGAAGAACGTCGGCCGGCGATCGAGATCGCGGAAGTAGCGTTCGTTCTCGACGACCATGCCGACCTTGAACTGATGGTTCGCACCCCAGAATCGACCCTTGTAGTAGGTCGCGTCGCTCTTCAGCGTGAGCCGCTGACGCGAGTCGCTCCAGTCACGGGCCCCCGAACCGCTCGTCACACCCTCCTGCACGTCGAAGCACTGGTATGGAGCGAGAAACGTCCCTACGGCGACGCAATTATTGGCGACGCCTCGTTCGGTCGGATAGAACTTCTGGTGCGTGTCCTGGTAGGCCACGGTCGTGTCGACGAGCAGACTCGGCGAATACGGAGCGGTCCAGGTCAGGGTGTACGTCGGTCCGCCGAACGTGTTCGTTTCGGTCGATTCTTGCGGGGTCACGGCGCTGATACCGACGTTCGTTCGTTTCAACGGGTCCGCCCGGAAGTTGAGGGCAAGCTTGTTCCGATTCGAAACCTGCCACGTGAGCTGAGCGTCGTAGGAGTTCCTGCGCGTCCCCACGGTTTTCAAGTCTCCGCCGGCTGCCAACACCAGGGGATCCTGGCGCCGGATGGCCTCACCCGAAAGCCGGTACCAGAGCTTGTCCTTGACGACCGGGCCGGAGACCTGCACCGACGGCTGGTAGATGTGAAAATCGGGAACGAGATAGTCGGGGACATTGGTGGCGCCGTTGCCGTCCAGCAGTTTCGACCCGTAGAGCATCCCGAGGACGCCTTCGAAATCGTTCGACCCCTGCTTCTGGATGATCTGGGCGAATCCGCCTTGAGCGCGCCCGAACTCTGCGCCCGCGCCGGCCGTGATCACCGTGAGATCTTCGATCGAGTCACTCGTCACCAGATTGAGGAAAGTCCCCGTCAGAGGGTCGACGTTGCTGATGCCGCCCACCTGCGTCTTGAAGTCGCGCTCGCGCGCCCCGTTGACGTTCGGGTTCCCGTCCTTGTCGGGGTCCTGGACTCCCGGAGCTAGGGCGAGCACGTTCTGGTAGAAGCGTCCCGCCACGGGGAGGTCGGCGATGAAATCGGACGAGAACTTGGTCGCGGTCTCGTTCTGGTCGATGTCGACGGACGTCTTCGTACCGGTGACGACGACACGCTCGGAGAGCTCCGGTACGAGGGCGAGGGCGAGGTCCTTCGTGTTTCCGATCGAAACCGAGGCCTCCTGCCGGATCCCCGCATAGCCGTCCATGATGACGGTCACGACGTAACCCGCGCCGGCGCGAAGGACCGGGAACAGCACGACTCCGTTCGCGTCGGAGAGAATCGTCGTGGTCGCAACCAGCTTGTTGGCGTTGCTCAGCGTGACCGCCGCCCCGATGACCGCCGACTTGTCGGCGTTGTCCACGATGCGAACCTTGAGTCCGCCCGTGGCCTGAGCGGAGGCTGCGGTCGCCGCCAGCGTGCAGAGCGCAAGCGCCCCGAATGTGCGGATGAACTTCATGGTGCCCTTCCCTCCCCTCGAGCGGGACTCGCTCCGATTCCCGCTCGATCCGACCGCTTCCATGGAAGACTAGAATGCCGGCCGCGAGGCCGCCAGGACCATCGCGACACCCCTTTTCACCCCCGACGAACCGCTGAAACCGACAACTGTTTACACCTATCGCGCCGACTCGTCAACCGGCCCATTCGCGCTCTGCTCCGTACAAATACTTAGCCCGAAAAGGCACTCGCCGCTCTCCCCGGGGACCAGGCCGCGCGGTGTTCTCTCCGCAACCGCCGGGCTCGACCGAGCTCAGACCAGAATTCCCAGGCGCTTGATCTTCTCGTTGAGGGTGGTCGGTTTGAGGCCCAGCAGTTCGGCGGCGTGCTTTTGGACTCCGCCCGTACGACGCAGCGCACCTTCGATGAGCTGCCTCTCGAAGCGCGTGACGGCGTCGTAGAAACGGACCCCGTCCGGGAGTGGCGCGGCGTCGGGCAGGGTAACCCGCCGCGACATGTCGGCCGGAAGCAGATCGATGTCGATTTCGTCCCCTCGCGCCAGAACGACGCCGCGTTCGACGACGTTCTCCAGCTCGCGGACGTTTCCCGGCCAGCTGTACGAGAAGAACCGGTCCATCACCTCCGGCGTGACGCGCGTCACGCCCTTGCGGTTTTCGGTGTTGAACTTCTCGAGGAAGTGCTCCACCAGGATCGGGATGTCCTCCATGCGGTCGCGCAGCGGCGGGATGGAGACGCTGATGACGTTCAGCCGGTAGTACAGGTCCTCGCGGAACCGCCCGATCTCGATGAGCCGCATCAGGTCTTCGTTGGTCGCCGCGATGATCCGCACGTCGACGACCCTGTTTTCGAGCGCTCCCAAGGGGAGGAATTCCTTGTCTTGGATGACGCGGAGCAGCTTCGTCTGGACTTCGGGGGTGACGGTCGAGATCTCGTCGAACAAGACGGTGCCGCGATCCGCGACCTCGAGGAGTCCGATCTTCGCGGCCGCGGCTCCTGTGAAGGCCCCCCGCGCGTGGCCGAACAGGTTGTCTTCGAGGAGTTCGGTCGGAATGCTGTGACTGTTGACGATCATGAACGGCTCGTCCGCACGCGGACTCCGCCGGTGGATCGCATGCGCCACGAGCTCCTTGCCCGTGCCGCTCTCGCCGTTGATCAGAACGGTCGCGCGAGATTGCGCGACCTGGTCGATGAACCGGTAGACCT
>JAYUCM010000305.1:0-8070 GCA_043740355.1 Acidobacteriota bacterium
GGCGCCGGCTTTCCGGGGATCAACGCCGTCGTGATGACGATGTCGGCGTCCTTCGCGTGGCCGGCGATGAACTCTTGCTCGGCGGCGAGATAGGCGTCGCTCATCTGCTTCGCATAGCCCCCCTCGCCCTCGCCCTTTTCGTCGTATTCGAACTTGATGAATTGGCCGCCCAAGCTTTCGACCTGCTCGCGCACCGCCTCGCGCGTATCGAACGCCTTCACGATCGCGCCGAGCGACTTCGCGCAACCGACGGCGGCGAGTCCGGCGACCCCGGCTCCGAGCACCAGTACTGTCGCGGGCCGGATGCTCCCGGCGGCGGTGATCTGCCCCCCGAGAAACCGGCCGTAGACCGATGCGGACTCGATGACCGCGCGGTAGCCGGCGATGTTCGCCATCGCCGAGAGGGCGTCGAGCTTCTGCGCGCGCGAGATGCGCGGGACCGCGTCCATCGCGAGCACCGTCGCCTTGCGGCGCGCGAGCCGCTCGATCAGCTCCTTGTTCTGCGCGGGCCAGACGAACGAGATCAGCCGCGCCCCTTCCTTCAGCATGTCGGCTTCGTGGCGGTTGAGCGCCGTGTTCGGCTCGGGCTCTCTCACCTTGAGGATGAGGTCGGCCTCTCCCCACACTTTGGCCGCGTCGGCGACGATGCGCGCGCCGGCTTCTTCGTAGGCTTGGTCGGTGAACGCCGCCTGGTTGCCGGCCCCCGACTCGACCATGACGTCGAACCCCAGCTTGGCGAGCTTGGCCGCCATGCGCGGCACCACGGCAACCCGGCGCTCGCCCGTGTGGATTTCCCTGGGAACCCCGAGCTTCAGTCGTCCCGGCTCGCGCGCCGGGGCGGTGACGGTCTCGGGCGTCGTCTCGACGGTTTCGGTCACGACGGGCACTCCTTCGTCGCGGAGTCGATCGGCGGAGCATGGTAGACGAACGGCACGCCTTCCGCTCTACAGTGTGCCCCGGCAGGCCGTTGATGGAAGGACGTTGATATGCCGGTTCTCGAACTACGCACCGAGGTCCAAGCCGCCCCCGACGAGGCGCTCCGCTGGCTCGCGCGGCCGGGTGCATCCTCGCGCCTATCGTCGCCGTGGAGTCGACTCGGCTCGCCGTCGTTTTCGACAGATCCCCGCTTCGAAGCCCGAGGCCCGGGGCGGTCGGATTTCATCGATCGCATCGACTACGCGCTCCCGTTGGGGGAGGTGGGCGAGCTCGTCGTTGGCGCGTTCATGCGCCGCCGTCTCGCCAGAGAGCTCCACTACCGCGGCGCCGTAGCGGCCGCCGATCTTTCCCGTCACGCCCCCTACTTCGGACAGGCCCCGCTGCGGATCGCGATCACCGGAGCGTCGGGAATGGTCGGGAGACAGCTCGCGGCATTCCTGACGGCGGGCGGCCACGAGGTTTTCCGCTTCGCCCGGGGGCGGACGGCGCGCGAAGGTGAGATCGCTTGGAATCCGGCGAGCGGCCGGATCGATCATGAAGCGCTCGAGGGACTCAACGCGGTGATCCACCTCGCGGGCGAGAACATCGCGGGCGGCCGTTGGACGGAGGGGCGCAAGGCGGAGATCGTCGCTTCGCGCGTCAACGGGACGAAGCTTCTCGCCGAGGCGCTCTCCGTGCTGCGCAATCCGCCCGGGGTCTTCCTGTCCGCGTCGGCCGTCGGGTACTACGGAGATCGCGGCGAGGAGCGGGTCGACGAGTCGGCTTCGCCGGGGGTCGGGTTCCTCGCCGAGGTGGCCCGCGCCTGGGAAGACGGAACCGAGCCCGCGAACGCGGCGGGAATCCGCACGGTGCGGATGCGCTTCGGCGTGATCCTCAGCTCGCGAGGCGGCGCCCTGGCAAAGATGCTCCTCCCCTTCGAGCTCGGCTTGGGCGGACCGATCGGGAGCGGTCGTCAGGGTTTTTCGTGGATCGCACTCGACGACGCGATCTACGCCATGTACCACCTCATGCGGCACGACGAGATTCGGGGCCCGGTCAACGTGGTCGCGCCCGGGCCCGTGCCTCAACGCGAGTTTGCGCGTGCGCTCGGTGGTGCGCTCCGGCGTCCGGCGTTCGTTCCGCTTCCCGCGTCGGTCGTTCGCGGTCTGTTCGGGCAGATGGGGGAGGAGGCCCTTCTCCAGGGCCAATTCGTCGAGCCTCGGGCTCTACTTGGGTCCGGGTTCACGTGGAGCGCGGCGCGTCTCGACGAGGCGCTCGCCCGATAGACCACGGAACGGCCGCCGTAGTAGGGTCGTGGGTGCGATGCTGACCGCGCTACTCCTCGCCGCGCTCGTCCAGGAGACGCTTCCGAACGGGCTCGAGGTGACGATCCTCGCTGATCCGACGATGCCGGTCGTGGCGACGCAGGTCTGGTACCACGTCGGCTCGGCGAACGAAGCGACAAACAGCCGCGGATTGGCGCATCTGTTCGAGCACCTGATGTTCGGCGCGACGGCCAGCTACCTCCGCGGCGACTACGACAGGTTCGTCACGGGCGCCGGCGGCGAGGACAACGCGTTCACGAGCCCCGACGAGACGATCTACGTCTCCGAGGTGCCGCCTCAAGCGGCGGAGGAGATCCTGCGCCGCGAAGCCGATCGGATGCGAAGCGCCGCGCTGACGCAGGAGAATCTCGACAACGAGAAGAAGATCGTCACCGAGGAGCTGCGGCGCGGGACCGAGAACGACCCGATGGCGCGGCTTCTCGCGCAAGCGCAGCGCGCGCTCCTCGGCGAGCACCCCTACGCGTACGATCCCAGCGGCTCGAAGGCCGACGTCGCGGCGGCCACGGTCGCGTCGTGCCGCGCCTTCTACGACGCCTACTACCACCCGAACAACGCGCATCTGATCGTCGTCGGGCCCGTGGATCCCGCACGGGAGATGGCGACGATCCGCGAGACGTTCGGCACCCTCGCCCGCGGGGGATCGACCCCGGACGACGTGCCGCCGCTTTTCGGCTGGAACTTCCCTTCGCGGTTCGAGCTCAAGGAAGACATTCCGCCGGTGGAGGTGGCGCTCGTCGGCGTGCCGTTGCCGCCGGCCGGCGCCGCGGACGCGGTGGCGGTCGAGCTCCTCCTCCAGGTGCTTGCCGGCGGCTCCGTCGATCCGCTGAGGGAGCTCGTCGTATCGAGGCGTAGGAAGGCGCTCGAGGCGGGGATCGAAACGATCGCGCTCAGGCGGGGCGGCGGCATCGTCTTCTACAGTGCGAGCCTCCCGTACCGAAGGATGTCGACCGCGATGCGCGTGCTCGACGAGGCCATCGACGAGCTCGACGGCATGGGGTGGCTCACGGAGAAAACCCTCGCCTCGGGAAAACGCCGGCTCCTGGAGGACGACGCCCGCACCCACGTTTTCGCGGCCGAGCGCGCCCGTGAGATCGGCCGGGCCCGGTGGTGGCTCGGAGACGCGCGCTTCGCGTTCGACCGCGCGTCGCGGGTCAACGCCGTGGCGCTTCACGACGTTGCGGCGGCATGGCGCACCTACGTGCGCGACGGAAAGAGGATCCGCGTCTACGTCAAGCCGGAGCACGTGCCGGCCTACATAAGGCTGTTCGGATGGCTCTACCCGCTCTTTTCCTAGCCGCCGCCGTCGCGACGTGGACCGTCGATGCGGGGACTCAAGGTGCCCTGGTCGAGGATCACCGTGCCCCGATCGTCGCGGTCACGATCGAATTCCCCGTAGGGGCATGGTCGTCTTGGACGCGAGCGCAAGGGGCCGACGTCGCGTTCACCCACCAGGACGACGATCCCGATCGCTCGCTCCGCAAGCGGGCGGACGCCCTTGCCGCGTCGATCGAGCTCGGCATGGGCCATCGTTCCGCGTCGCTTTCGGTCCGCTGCCTGCATGACGATCTCGATGCGTCGCTCGCGCTCGCAAAGGACATTCTCGCCAACACGCGTTACGACCGGCACGAGCTGAAACGCGCGCGCAGGGAGCAGGCGATCCTGTGGCGAGGCAACGAGACCGACGTCGCCTTTCGCATGGCCCAGGCTGCGGCCCGCGACTTGTTCGCGCGGGACGACCCGCGCCGGCTCCCGTACGAAAAGCCGGCGCCTCCGGGGAGCGACATTGCCAAGCTCGTCGCGGCCCGCGACCGGCTGATCCGCTTGCCGGGGCGACTGATCGGCTTTGCGGGGGACTTGACCTTGGACGACGCCAAGCGCGCGGCGCATGACCTGCTGCCCGCTCCGGTTGAGGCCGTGCCGGAAGCGATCGCGCCACGATTGCGCGAGCTGAGTCCGGAAGCGAGCCGGCCGAAGGAACAGAACATCGCGATGCGCAAGCTGACCCAGGTCTATCTCGCGCTGGGTCGCGATTCCCTGCCGTGGACCGATCCGCGGCGTCCCGCGTTCCTCGTCGCCGATCACGTGCTCGGAGGCCACTTCTACTCGCGCCTTTACGTCGCGCTGCGCCACGAAGCGGGGGACAGCTACGGGGCGGGGACGAGCGAGAGCGGCGACGTCGTGGTGGGCGCTTACGCCGCGCACACCTTCACGCGCGCGGAAAACGCCGGCGGGATCGAGACCAAGCTGCGCGCGGTACTGAGCCAGTTTCGAGAGCGCGGGATCACGGAGGAGGAGCGGGCCGCGGCCGTTTCCTACCTTCGCGGGAATCGCGCGTTCGACCGGCAATCGGCCGAGCAGATCCTCGGACGTTTCATGCTGGAACGCCGCCTCGGCCTCCCCCCGGGATTCGTCGATGAGCAGATCGAGCGCGCTTCGACGCTGTCGCTCGGCGAGATCAACGCTTTCATCAGCGAGTTCTACGATCCCGCGCGGTTTACAATGCTGCGGGCGGTGCCGGAGTAGCCGGCAGTCCGTTCAAGGGTTCGCGGGCACTGTTACGTTGACGTCTACCTTGTCTGCTTTCTTCGTTGCGTCGCCGAAGATTCGCCCACGAAACGCGAAAACCCCGACGCCTAGCGCGACCACGAGGAACATCACCAGTACAACAACCATGGCTGTGTTATTACCACCACTGCCACCACCACTAGTTTCCGCCATGAGCGTGATCCCCTTTTTGGTGACTGCTACCGACGGACTACTCGGCATCGACCGTGTTGTTCACGTTCGCCGCGCCGTCGACATAGGTTACGTCGCGGGCCGGCCCGTCGACCATACGGTGTAACCCTACTAGCACGCGTCCTGAGCCAGGGTCATTCCGACGGGATGGGCTAAGCTCCGGTCGTGTTCTCCAGGTCCCCCGCGTCATCCGCGCCGCCGTCACCGCCGACGGCTTCGCGCCGCGTGCTGCGGCTCATCGCCGCGTTCAAGTTTCTGAAGGCCGCCGCGTTCATCGCCGGGGGGATCGGCGCGCTGCGACTCTTGAGCCCGGAACGGGCGGCATGGACTCAAGCCTGGCTGGAGGAGCTCGTTCTCGAACGAGATCGTCACGTGGCCGCCATGCTGGCGGAGCGCGCGCTCGCCCTGCTGGACCTCGCCGGACCGAAGGCGTGGAGCGAGGTGGCGATCGGCGCATTTCTCTTCGCGGCGCTCTTCATCGTTCAAGGCGTCGGCCTCGCCCTCGCCCGGCGCTGGGCGGAGTGGTTGACCGTCTCCGTCACGACGTCGTTTCTGCCCGTCGAAGCCGTCGCCCTGTGGCACCGATGGACTCTCCTGCGTGCGGGCACCATGGTCTTGAATCTCGCCATCGTGGTGTATCTGCTCGCGGAAATCCGGGCACAACGAGCATCGCACCGTGGATAATCTCCGCCACGGCAGCAACCCGCAACCTGGAAGGAGGGCTTCATGTTTCACATCATCTGGTCCGTCATCGTGGGATTCTTCGCCGGACTCATCGCCCGGGCGCTCCTGCCCGGGACCGATCAGATGGGCTTTCTCGCCACCACGGGCGTAGGAATCGCCGGGTCCGTGATCGGCGGTCTCGTCGGCCGGCTCATCAAGAAGCCGGAGCCGGATGCCAAGTTTCACGCAGCGGGGTTTTTCATGTCGATCGTCGGTGCCGTCATTCTGCTCTTCGGGCTACGTTTCATCCACTAGAGTCTTGATGGGTTCGCGATCACTGACCGTCGTGAAATAGTCTCCGTCGTCCAAATGCGGAGAAGAGAGCTAGCTGGGCGCTATTCCCGCCAAAGCGCTCCGGGCTCGAGGTGCGCGGCGCTTGACACTCCCGAAACCTCGTCTTATCACACGGGGCGTCGCAGCGATCAACGCGTCGCGACTCAAAGAGGAAAACGCCATGAGGCTCGTACCGTGGGATCCGTTCCAGGAGTTTGTCGCGTGGGCACCGCCCGTCGACATCTTTGAAACACAGGATCACCTCGTCATCCGCGCCGAGGTCCCGGGCGTACGGAAAGAAGACATGGATGTCCGGATCGAAGACGGCGTCCTGACGTTGCACGGCGAGCGCAAGCAGGACACCGATGTCAAGGAAGAGTGCGCGCTCCGGATGGAGAGGGTCCACGGGGCGTTCACGCGGAGGTTTTCGCTCCCGACGACGGTCGACGCCGCGAGAGTTGCGGCGGTCTACAAGGACGGCGTCCTCGAGGTGACCGTTCCCAAGGCCGAGTCGGCCAAGCCCAAGAGGGTCGAGATCAAGGCCGCGTAACCACCCGCCGCGCCCTGGCGGTGCATCCTCGCCGTCAGGGCCGAAGCCTCGCCAAGTCCTGATTCGCCCTTCCCAAAGAAACCATCCAACGGCACGACGCGTCATCGCGACGAGGAACGCCGTCATGTCTCGGGCCGCCGAGCATGCGAACTCGTCCGCAAGGATTCCGGCGACGACGACCCGTCGCCGGCCCCCCGTACGGTTCAACGAAAGGATGCTCTTCAATGAAGGAACACATGCAGAAGCTCTACATGCAAGAGTCCGGCGCGACCCCGCTTCTCGACAGGCAAGCGGAAGTGAGGCTTGCAACACAGCTGACGGTCGCTCGGCTGGCGATACTGGAGCGGGTGCGGAGCCTCCCCGAGAGTTGTCGAGAGTTCGTTCTCGCCGGGGACCCGTCCGATTTGAACCTCGGCGCCACATGGCCGCTGAGCCGCCTCGAGGCGTGCGTCCGGAAGCTCGTCGAGTTCACCGCGCAACACTCGGACGCCGAAGCCGCCGCCGCGCTCCGCGAGATCCGGGCTCACAAGATCACCCTGGACGAGGCGCGGGACGGCCTCGTTCTCGCCAACCTTCGCCTGGTCGTACACATCGCGAAGAAGTACGGGAGCAGAGGACTGGCGTTGATGGATGTCATCCAGGAGGGGAACCTCGGGCTGCTGACGGCGGTGGAGAAGTTCGAGCACGGGCGAGGAAACAGGTTTTCGACCTGCGCAGGCTGGTGGATCAAACAGGCGATCGAGCGGGGGATCGCGGACAAGTCGCGAACGATTCGGATTCCTCAGCACGTGAACGACGAGCTGCGCAAGGTCGAGTACGCCGCGCGCGATCTGAGCCAGGACCTCGGAAGGAAGGCGACGCCGGGGGAGATCGCGACCCAGTTGAGCATGCCGGTCGACACCGTCGAGCATGCGCTCTCCATCGTGCGGGAGCCGATGCCGCTCGAAGGCAAGGTCGGCGACCGCGACGCCTACAACGTGGCGACGTTCGTCCCCGACACGCGGGTGCCGTCTCCGTTCCAGGACGCCTCGCAGCGTGAGATCAAGCAACGCGTCGAGTCGGTTCTCCGGGTCCTCTCCCGCCGAGAGGAAACGATCGTCCGGATGCGCTTCGGGTTCGGACACGAGGCCGCGAGAACGCTCGCGCAGATCGGCGAGCGGATGGGCCTGTCGCGCGAGCGCGTGCGCCAGATCGAGCAGGTTGCTCTCGCGAAGATCAAGGCCTCCCCTTTGTGCCGCGACTTGGGCGATTTGTTCGGCGCCGGGAGCGCGCCCGTACTTGCTGCGCGATCTTCATCCCGACGCTGCGCGATCGTCCGGATCGGTCCCCGCTTGGGGCGAACACCCCATGTTGCTCGCGCGAGCGCCATCCCATAATCCCACCGTCACGCCAAGCGAGGCTCGAACAACGACATCGATTTCATCAATGGAAAGCGGAGGAATCATGAAAGAGACGAATCAGAGCGGTGGGACGGGGATCGTGATGGCCGCGGTGGTCGGTGCGGCGGTGGGCGCAGGTATCGCACTC
>JAYUCM010000306.1:0-3322 GCA_043740355.1 Acidobacteriota bacterium
GACGGACACCGTGTGGATCTGTCGGATCTCGGCGGGGGTCAGGTCCCGCATGTTGACGACCGCGGCTCCGATCCCCATCTCGTTGAACAGGGCGACGAACCCGAGGTACAGAGTCGCCATGCTGACGATGCCGAACGCCGCCGGCGTCAGCAGCCGTGCCAGGATGATCGTCGCGCCCCAGGTGACCAGCTGGGTCGACCACTTCGCCATGCCCGTCCACGCGATGCCGCGCATCAGCGATCGGTCGATCCCCCGGATGTCTACCTTTTCGTCGTCCAACGGCATCTGCCCTCGGGGAGTCGTCAGGCGAGGCGGGAGCGGCCCATGCTGGTACCGCGCGGACAATATCCAGCCGGAGCCGAACCCGTCAAGATGG
Organism: Acidobacteriota bacterium; assembly: GCA_043740355.1. GTDB lineage: Bacteria > Acidobacteriota > Polarisedimenticolia > Polarisedimenticolales > DASRJG01 > DASRJG01. The sequence continues at coordinate 377 of JAYUCM010000306.1, forward strand.
CAGCCGTGGAGGCATCGTTGCGGATGCGCGTAGAGTGGCGGCTCGCGCAAGGGGTGCCGGCCGCATGAGCGTGTCTCCGCAACGTGGTGCCGTCGGATTCGTCCTCGATCAGATCGTGGTCGAGGCCGACGGCGTTTTCCGCACCGACGAAGTCTTCGTTCGATTCGTGGAGTCGCTCGCTCGGTCACGGTTTGTTCGCGCCGAGCTGTGTTGCCGCTTGGTCCGCGACCTGTCGACCCCGCCTTACGTGCTCGACCCCGAGGTCTTCGAGATCGTGCCGCTCCCGGAGTACCGTGACGTGCCCGACCTCTGCCGGCGGGCGCTCACGCTCATGCCGGCGGCGGCACGCACATTCGACGGCCGCATGAACACGTGGTCGCTGGCCGTCGGCTTCGGCGTCCATCCGTTGACGCCGCTGGCGATCCGCATGGCGCGACGGCGGGGAGTTCCCGCCGTGCTCTGGGTGCGAGGCGACCTCGAGGCCGACATCAGACACCGTCATCGCGGATTCCGGAGGTTCGCAGGACTGGCCGTCGCTCGTGCCGTTATCGCGGCGATCCCCCGGGGCACTCCGGTCGTCAGCGTCGGCCGGGACGACTATCCGTTCTTGCGTTCCTTGGGACCCTGCCACCTCGTGTATTCGTCGAAGTTCGAGGACGCCGACTTCGCGGCGATGCCCCGCCCCCGCCGCGTGCCGGGCGCGCCCGCCCGTCTCCTCTATGTCGGAAGGATCGCCCCGGAAAAGGGTGTCGAGGTGCTTCTCGATGCCTTCGCGCGAATCCACGCGGCGCCGCCCGGCTCGCCGCCGCACTTGACGATCGCCGGCTACGACTATCGCGGCGGCGTCTACGGCGAGGAGTTCCGCCGTCGCGTCGAGGCTTCGCCACTGGGCGCCGCGGTGACTTTCGCGGGTCACGTCCCCTACGGCCGCGCCCTGTTCGACCTGTACGACGCTCACGATGTCCTCGTGCTTCCGTCATTCACCGAAGGGTTCCCCCAGGTCGTCCTCGAGGCGATGGCGCGAGGGCTTCCGGTCGTCGCGACGTCGGTGGGCGGCGTTCCGAGAGTGCTCCGCGACGGGATCAACGGACGCCTCGTCGCACCGGGGGACGCGGACGCGTTGGCCGGCGCGGTGACCTCGCTCCTTCGCGACGATTCGGCCTCGGCCAGGCTCGCAGCAGCGGGGCACGCGACCGCGCGGGAGTTCACGCGCAGCTCCCAGATACGCGCACTGAACGAGTTTCTCGATCGCTGCTTCCCCGGGAAGCTGCCTTCCCTCGTCCACGGGGCGGGGCGATGAAGACGGTCGTCCTTTTCATCCCCCACCTGGGAGTCGGCGGGGCCGAGCTGCAGCTTTCGCTCCTGGCACCGCGACTCCGGGACGCGGGATGGGAACCCTCCGTGGCGACGATCGAGGATCTGCATGGAACTCTCCCTCGACTTGCCGCGGCGCGTGTCGACGTCGAGCTCCTCCCGCGGACCGGGCGCAGCGGTTGGGACACGATCGCCAGTCTTGCCCGCGTCGTTCGGCGGCGGCGGGCCGGGGTCGTCCACGCGTGGCTGTTCGCGAGCAATTGGCGCGCCGCGGTCGCGCGTCTGCTCGCACCGCACACGCGTGTCGTCGCTTCGATCCGCAGCATGGAGGACGATCTGGGGCCATCGCACCTGATCGCCTATCGCGCTCTCTCGCCGATGATCGACGCGATCGTCGTCAACAGTCTTGCGGTTCTCGAGCGTAGCGCGGAGCGCACGGGAATCGCGCGGGACAAGTACCGCCTCGTACGCAACGGGGTCGACCTCGACCGGCTCGACCGGGAATCGCGGCAGGGCGCCGTCTTGCCATGGGATCCCGAGACGTCACCGATCGTGGGATACGTGGGGACGCTGCATCCCCGCAAGCGCGCGGCGAGCTTGGCGCCCATGGCGGCCCGCATTCTGGCCCGCGTTCCCAGGGCCCGGTTTCTCGTCGTGGGTGACGGCCCCGAGCGGGGGCCCCTGGAGGCGGCGTGCGCCCGCCTCGGGATCGCCGACCGTTTCGCGTTCGTAGGGTACGCGGAGCGGGTTGCTCCTTTCCTTCGACGCATGGACGTGCTGATCCACCCGAGTGCGAACGAGGGTTCGAGCAACGCTATCTTGGAAGCGATGGCCGTCGGGATTCCGGTCGTTGCGTACGCGGTGAGCGGGAACCGCGAAGCCGTCGTCCACGGCGCGACCGGCTCGCTGGTTCCGGACGGCCGCGAGGATGCGCTCGCCGCCGCCGCGACCGAACTCCTCGAGAATGCAGGCGAGGCACGGCGAATGGGAGCCGGTGGCCGCGTCCGGATCGAGCGAGACTTCTCCGTCGAGGCGATGGTTCGTGCCACGGCCGCCATCTATGATGAGGTGACCTCGGCGCGCTGACGATCCTGTCCTCGGCATGACGATTTCGTCATCGCACTCCGCGACCGATTGCAGCCAAGGTGCGCATCCTCGGGGCCGAAGCGTTCCCGGCACGTCGGTTGCTGAAGACGATCGAGGAACCACGGTGGCGCGCGAGTTCGCACTCCGGTGGTTCCGACCGAGTAGAAATGGGGTTGCCGTTGCTACACTCGACGCGGAAGGCGTGGATTCCGGCGCTGTGCCTCGCGGCCGCGGCGTCGAGTACTCTGGCGGCCGATCGTCACGTCTACTTGGACACCAACGGGAACGGCCAGCTCAACGATTGCCCGAACCCGGCCCACAACGCCAAGGGAATCGCCGGGAACACCGACGAGCTCTCCTACTGCTCCGGCGGATCCCAAACTGGAAAGCTCATCGGGACCGTCACGGGCACGACGAACGCCTCGGCTTGCACGTCGGGTGGCGGGATCGTCGCGCCCGTGCAAAACGGCGTTCAGGCCGACGTCGATCGCGACGGCGTCAGAGAGTTCGTCTACGGCCACCCGCAGGCTTGCGTCTGGAACATGG
>JAYUCM010000307.1:0-8053 GCA_043740355.1 Acidobacteriota bacterium
GCGGCGGGTTGCGCTCGACTAACATGCATCGCGCGGCGGAAACGGTCCGAGCGCGTTCGAGGCGATCTCCATGGCGGCCGTTTCTCCCGCCCGTGCCAACGCCCTCCTCCTAGGGGTCATGACGTTTGCGCAGCTTCTGCTGATGGCGGCGAACGTGCGCGGCGGCCCGGCCGCGTCCGCGGCGCTTTCGGTCGTCGGCGCCGCCTCGCGTCCCGCCGTTGCGGCGGAACGCTCGGTCTCCGGCATCCTCCTCGACGTCGTCCATTTCTTCCGGGACCTCCACGAGGACGGCGTCGCCAACGTGAAGCTACGCCTCGAGGTCACGCGCCTTGCGGGGGAGCTCGAGCGCACGAGGGGGCTCGTCGACGAGAATTCGCACCTGCGGCGATTGCTCGGCATGCACGAGGACCTGGTGCCGAAGTCGATCGGAGCGTCGGTCGTCACCGCGCGCCTCGGCGTCCAATCGCGCGTGCTGCTTCTGGACCGCGGGAGCGCCGACGGTGTCCGCGCGGACATGGCAGTCATCGCGTGGGGGGGAGCGGTCGGGCGCGTCGTCGGCGTCGAGAGAGGATTCGCCCGAGTGCGCCTCCTCTCCGACCCGAACAGCGGAGCGTCCGGAGTGATCGTCCGCAGCCGGACCGAGGGGATGGTCGTGGGGCGCGGCGGCGAGCCCATGGAGATGATCTACGTTCCGAAGTACGCCGACGTCGTCGTCGGGGACCGCATCGTCACCTCGGGGCTCGACGGCGTCTTCCCGCGCGGATTCGGCCTCGGGCGCGTCACGGTGGTCGGTGAGCCCGTGGGCGCGAGCAAGTCGATTCGGCTCGAGCCGGAGGTCGACGACCATTCCTTGGAGGACGTCCTGATCCTCCTCGAGCCGTCCGGCACGCGGTTGCTGACCCCCGACGAGCCGGAGGCGCTCCCGTGATCGTCCTGTGGGCTCTCCTGGGAATCGGCCTCGCGCTGGCGGGCGAATTGGGCCTGGGCCGCTTCGCGCCGGGCGCCACCCCGTACGTCTCGGTGATGATGCTCCCGCTCGCGACCTACGCCCTGCGCACGTCGCAGCGTTCGTCCATGGTGGTGGGCTGCGCGTCGGGTCTCCTGGAGGACTACTGGATCGAGCCGCGCCTGTTCGGGCTCAACGGCCTCGTCAAGACCATTCTGGGTTGGGCTCTGGGAGGCATCGGCGCCCGCTTCGACCTGAACAACGTTTGGGGACGCCTCGCGTCCGGGGCCTCGGTCCATCTCGTCGACGTGGGGCTCCAGACCGCTCTGCGGCGCCTGTTCGGGGAGGCCGTGGCGCCCGTCGGCGTCGCCTCTTTGGGGACCCGCGCCGTCGCCGGCGGGTTGCTGACCGCCGGCGTATTGGCCATCGTAGGCAAGTTCGGGACGAGCCGCCGCGCGACGCGGCAGAAAACCCGGAAGGCCTGAGCCATGGACTACCGAGAGCGCTGGGAGCTGAAGGAGTACCAGAGCGAGCAGCGGCTCGGCCGCCGCGCGACGCTGCTCCACGCCATCATCGTGTTCGTGCTCGCGGGCTTCCTCGGTATGTTCTGGTACCTGCAGGTCGTCAAGGGGAGCGAATTCGCTCTGCTCGCGGAGAACAACCGGCTCCGACGTGTCGCGCTCCCGCCGATGCGCGGCGTCGTGCTCGACCGCCGGGACGAAGTCCTCGCGTCGACGCGCCCCGCGCTCAATCTCGTGCTCGTGCGCGACGGGTTGACCGACGCGGAGGGGCAGCTGAAGCGTCTCCAAGGGTTCCTCGGCATTCCGTACGACACGCTGAACGGGCGCCTCCAGGCGATGCGCCACCGGCCTACGTTCGAGCCGCTCGTCATCAAAGAAGACGTGCAGCTTGCGGACATCGCCAAGGTCGAGGCGCGCCGGGAGTGGTTTCCCTCCGTGGAGGTCGAGCAGACCGCGCTCCGTGACTACCCCGACGGCCCGGCGGTCGCGCACGCCGTGGGCTACGTCGGTGAAGTGAACGAAGGGCAGCTCGCGAAGATCGCGGACGGCTCGCTCCAGCAGGGAGACATCGTCGGCAAGACCGGGGTCGAGCGCGAGTACGACGAGATCCTGCGGGGCCGCCGCGGCTGGAGGCTCCAGACGGTCAACAGCCTCGGCCGGCCCTTCGGCGCCTCGCAGCCGGGTCGCGAGCCTACCGACGGGCTTCCGCTTCACCTCACGATCGACAAGCGCCTGCAACGCAAGCTCGTGGAGGCGCTCGCCGACGAGGTCGGTTCGGGCATCTTCATGAATCCGCAAACCGGCGAGGTCCTGGCGCTCGCGTCGACGCCCGGTTACGACCCCAACGTGTTCACGGCCCCCGTCTCCCGCACGACGTGGACGGCGCTGATCAGCGATCCGCGCCACCCTTTGAACGATCGCGCCATCTCGTCGTTCTACGCGCCCGGCTCGACGTTCAAGGTCCTCATGTCGATCGTGGGCCTGGAGACCGGCGCGATCACGCCGTCGACGACGGTGTCCTGCTCGGGCTCGGCGTGGATCTACAACCGCCGGTTCATGTGCTGGAAAAAAGGGGGGCACGGGACGGTGGATGTCCACCGTGCGCTCGTGCAATCGTGCAACGTCTTCTACTACCTGCTCGGCAAGAAGGTCGGCATCGACGCCATCAGCAAGTACGCCAAGATGTTCGGCATCGGCGAGATCACCGGGATCGACATCCCGGGCGAGAGCCGCGGCAACCCGCCGTCGGCCGAATGGAAGCAACGCATCCACAAAGAGCAGTGGTACCCGGGCGACACCATCTCGGTGTCGATCGGGCAAGGGCTCCTCGCCGTCACCCCGGTGCAGATGGCGACGATGATCTCCGCCGTCGCGAACGGCGGCACGCTCGTCCGGCCGCACCTGGCGCGAGACACCAAGGCGGAATCCGCGAAGCTCCCGGTCGCAGCCGGAACCCTCGCCCTGATCCGCGACGCGCTGGCGGACGTCGTCGAGGAGGGGACCGCGACGCGCGCGCAGCTCGGACCGATTCACGTCGCCGGAAAGACGGGGACGGCGCAGGTCTTCAAGAAATCCGTGGGCGTCGACGCCGACAAGCAGCCGAAGGACGAGCGCGATCATGCGTGGTTCATCGGCTACGCGCCGGCGGAGAAGCCGGAAATCGCGTTCGCGATCGTCATCGAGCACGGCGGCCATGGCGGAACGACGGCGGCGCCCGTCGCCCGCAAAGTGCTCGAGGTCTTCTTCGAGGAGAGGCTCCCTCCCAAGGACCCGGTCCCCGCGCTGCAGGCGGACCTGAGGGCCCGCCCCGAGGCTCGCGTTGCTCCAACGTCGGCTGCTCGATAGGCTCGACGTGCCGACGATCGCGGCGGCGCTCGCGCTGGCCGTGGTCGGCATGACCGCGATCGCGTCGGCGACGATCGAGCAGCCCGGGCGCGCGGGGTTGTGGAAGACCCAGCTCGCGTGGCTGGGCGTCGCCTCGGTCGCGGCCGTCGTCGTGATCGCGGTCGATTACCATATCTGGGCGGAGTTCGCGCTCAGCCTGCACGGGCTGACCGTCGGGCTGCTCGTCGCGGTCTTGCTCTTCGGCAAGGAGGTCGGGGGCAACAAGTCGTGGCTGATCCTCGGGCCGCTGACGTTCCAGCCGTCCGAGTTCGCGAAGTGGACGACCTGCGTCGCGGTCGCGTCTTTTCTCGCCAAGCGCGTCCACGATCGGCTCCGCTTCGTTCAGGTGCTGCAGCTTCTGGCGATCATCGGCGTCCCGATGCTCCTGATCGCGAAACAGCCCGACATGGGGACGGCGCTGACGTTCGTGCCGATCACGCTGGCCGCCGTCCTGCTCGGCGGGCTTCGTTGGCGCATCGTCGCTCTCGCGATGTTCGCCGTCGCCCTCCTGGCGGTGCCCGGTTGGAAGCACCTCAAGCCCTACCAGAAGGAGCGCATCCTGACGGTCGTCGATCCCGGGCGCGATCCGTCAGGGATCGGCTACCAGGTGCGCCAGTCCAAGATCGCCGTCGGGTCGGGACGGCTCACCGGAAAAGGGCTCTTCAAGGGAACCCAGACGCGGCTCAATTTCCTCCCGGCCCAACACACCGACTTCGTGCTCGCCGTGATCGCGGAGGAGCTGGGGTTCATCGGGGCCGCCGGCGTCCTCGCGCTCCTCTATTACCTCCTGTACCGAGGCCTCCTCGCGGCGCGCTCTTCCCAGGACAAGTTGGGGACCTATCTGAGCCTGCTCGTCGTCTCGTGGCTGGCGGGGCAGTCGGCGATCAATATCGGGATGGTCGTGGGCCTGATGCCGACCATCGGCGTGCCGCTGCCGTTTCTCTCCTACGGCGGGACAGCGCTGATCGCGGTGACGTGCGGCGTCGGGCTGATCGCCAACGTTCGTGGGCGGCGATTCGTGAACTAGCGTCCTGCTAGAATCCCGCGAGCGCAAAGGCCGCATGCGCACAAGGGAAAGACCATGGCGCCACGGACGGCATCGATCCCGGACGACGAGACGGCGTTTCGCGAGATCCTTGCGGGCGTCCAAAAGCCGACGCGATACATCGGCGGCGAGTGGAACGAGGTCGTCAAGGACCATAGAGACGTCGCCCTGACGTTCGCCCTGGCGTTTCCCGACGTCTACGAGATCGGGATGTCCCACCTGGGCTTCCGGATCCTCTATCCGCTCTTGAATGCGCGCGAGGACGTCGCGGCCGAACGCGTCTTCTGCCCGTGGCCCGACATGGCCGACGCGCTGAGACGACATCGTCGCCCCTTGGCGACGCTCGAGACCGCGACGCCGCTTGGGACGATGGACGTCGTCGGGTTCTCGCTCCAGTACGAGATGACCTTCACGAACGTCCTCGAGATGCTCGACTTGGCCGGCATCCCGCTGCGCGCGTCGCAGCGCGGCGAAGACGATCCCCTCGTCGTCGCCGGCGGACCGGTCGTTTTCAACAGCGAGCCGATCGCCGATTTCCTCGACTTCGTCTTCGTCGGCGACGCGGAGGAGCTCCTTCCGGAATTCCTGGACACCTTGAAGGCGTTGAAGAGAGCGGCCGCGCCGCGCGCGACGCGCCTGCGCGAGCTGGCAAAGATCCCCGGCATCTACGCGCCCGCGCTGTACGACCTGGAGGACGACCACGGCCTCGCGATCCCCGTAGGCAACGGCTCGGCACCGTATCCGGTGAAGCGGCGCATCGTCTACGACATCGACCGCTTCCCGTTCCCCGATCGCATCATCGTGCCCCACGGAGAGATCGTGCACGACCGGGTGTCGATCGAGCTGATGCGCGGCTGTCCTGTGGGCTGCCGTTTCTGCCAGGCAGGCTACATCTATCGCCCCACGCGCGAGCGGGACCCGAACCAGGTGCGCGACACCGTGATTCGCAGCGTGCGTGCGACCGGCTACGATCAGTTTTCCTTGGCCTCGCTCAACACCGGCGAGTACGGCGCCGTGCAGCCGCTGCTGTTCGACCTGATGGACCGCTTCGAGCCGGAATCGGTCTCGGTCTCCCTGTCGTCGATGCACGCCTCGACGATGACGGAGGACTTAGCAGCCCAGGTCCGCCGGGTGCGCAAGTCCGGATTCACGATCGCGCCGGAGGCGGGTACGCAGCGCCTGCGCAACGTGATCAACAAGAACCTGAACGAGGAGCAGATCCTGAATGCGTGCCGGCTCGCCTTCGAGGCGGGCTGGGACTTGATCAAGCTGTATTTCATGATCGGCCTCCCGACCGAAACCGACGCCGACGTGGACGGGCTGGTGGACCTCGCGCACGAGATTCACGCTGTCGGAAGGCGGGTCGCCAGGGGGAGGCGTCCGGAGGTGACGCTGTCCGCATCGTCGTTCGTTCCGAAGGCGGTGACGCCGTTCCAGTGGGTCGGCCAGGACGGCCTCCCCAATCTCTATCGGAAGCAGGCCCGGATCAGCTCGCGTGTCCGGCGCGGCGTACGTTTCAAGCATCACGAGTGCGAGACGACGTTTCTCGAGGGGGTGTTCTCCCGCGGCGACCGCAAGCTCGGTGCCGTCCTCGAGCGCGCGTTCCGCCTGGGCGCGCGGTTCGACGGATGGGCGGAACACTTCCAGCTCGAAGTCTGGCAGCGGGCGTTCCGGGAGGAGGGCATCGACCCCCGTCAGTACGCCTACGGCGACTGGCCCACCGATCGCCGCCTCCCGTGGGACGTCTTGGACTCGCTCGTCAACAAGAAATGGCTCGGGCTCGAGCTGAAGCGAGCTCTTGCGGAGGGGACGCTTTCGATCTGCGGACCCACGGACTGCCACGGCTGCGCGCCGTTCGCGAAGGAATGCGTGAAGGGCGTCGTCAAGGAGACCACCGGGCGTCCTCTCGATGCCTCGCTTCCGATCCTGGCGACGCCGTCGGCTCCCGGTCCGGGCGTTCCGGCCCGAGCCGTCGACGAACCGCGGGCGTTGAGGCCCGAGGAGGTCGCCGCGTTGAAGGCGGCGCTTCCCGAGCTGCCGCGCTACCGCTATCGCCTGCGCTTCGAGAAGACCGGGCGCGTCCAGTTTCTCGGCCACCTCGACCTGACGCGCGCGATGCTCCGCGCGTTCCGCCGCGCCCGGATCGCGCTCGTCTACTCGCAGGGCTTCAATCCGAAGCCGCGGGTGCAATTCGGGCCTGCGCTCTCCGTGGGGATCGAATCGTACGGCGAGTATCTCGACTTCTGGTCGTTCATGCGTTTGGACCCGGCGGCCGCAACGAGGGCGATCAACGGCGCGCTGCCCCGCGGGATCGCGGTGTCGGCCCTTCGCGACGTGGCGGCCGACGCTCCGGGGCTTTCGGAATCGGTGCGCGCCGCGCATTACCTTGCCCGGCTTCCGGAAGGCCTGTCGTCGTCCCGGGCGGAAGAGACGTTCGCGGCGCGCGACGGGCGATCGGCGGAGAGACGGAAGGACGGAAAAACCGTCACGTTTCCGCTTCACGTATGGCTGCTCGACGTCGTGAAGGTCGATGAGACCTCGTTCCGGATGGTGTTGGGAGCGGGCGGCGACGGTGCGTCGGTACGGCCGGAAGAGGTCTTGACGGTCATCTTCGGCGAAGCCGCGAAGGGAGTCCGCCTCGTACGCCAGGACCTCGCGGTCCTCTGGGGCGACCGCCTGGTCAGCCCGATGCTCGCCGACAGGGCGGCGGTGCCGGTTGTCGAGCGAGCTGCTGGTTAGCCGCGCGGGCGGCCGGACGTGCGCCGCGCTGCGTGAAGACGGAGCGACCGTCGAGCTTCGAGTCGAGGACGACAGCAGGACGCTCGCCGTCGGACACATCGTCAAGGCGCGCGTCTCGAAGATACTCCCGGGGGTCCAGTCCGCATTCCTCGACGTCGGCCAGGAGAGGGACGCGTTCCTCCACGCGAGGGACCTGCTGCTTCCCGGCGAACAGGCCCCGCCGCCGCTTGCGGCTTCGGCTGCGGGCTCCTCGAACGAACCCGAGGACGGAGCGGAGGACGACGCGGAGGCCCCGGCGATGCGCCGCCACCGCCGCGGCACTCCGGATGGGCCTCCCATTCAGGACCGGCTCAAGGAGGGTCGCGAGCTGGTCGTGCAGGTCGTACGCGAGGCGTTCGGCGGCAAGGGGCCGCGGGTCACCTCCTTCATAACGCTTCCCGGGCGGTACCTGGTCCATGCGCCGCAGGCACCGTTTCGCGGGGTGTCGCGCCGGATCCACGATCCGGAGGAGAGACAGCGCCTGCGCGACATCCTGGCCGCACTCCCCGATGCGCCGGGCGGTTTCATCGTGCGCACCAACGGCGCCGGCGCCGAATCTTCGGCGTTCGAGGCCGATGCCCGGTTCCTCGTGAACACCTGGAAGGCGATCGACGGGAAGATCGCGCGAGCTCCTGCGCCCACGATCCTGCACGCGGATCTCGACCTGTTCCTCCGCTCGCTGAGAGACGCCCCCGGCGCCTCCCTCGACAGGGTCGTCGTGGACGATGAGCGGATGTACCTCGCGGGACGCGACTACTTGCGCGAGCTCGATCCGCCGCTGGCCTCGCGGCTGCGATGGCACGTGGGGGCGGAATCGCTCTTCGACGCGACGGGGATCTCCCAGGACATCGAAAAGGCCCTGCGGCCGCGCGTCTGGCT
>JAYUCM010000308.1:0-8042 GCA_043740355.1 Acidobacteriota bacterium
CGCTGCACCGTCACGTCCAGGCGCGGGTCCTTCGTCAGCGCGTCCTTGAACTTGTCGAACGCGTCGACCGACTCCAGGCGAGCGACCACCGTCTGGAACGAGTTCCCGCGCCGGTACGACGGTTGGAGCACGCGCGCATCCGTCCAGATCTCCGACTCCCACACCGCGCCGCCCGCCGCGAACGTGCCGACCACCGTCCACTCGTTCTGGCCCCACTTGAGCCGAGATCCGACGTCGAGGCCGCGGAACTGCCTGAGGGCGCCTTCGCCGACCAGGACCTCGTTCTTCCCCCACTCGAATTTGCGGCCCGAGGTGATCTTGAGCTCGGGCCGTGTCGCAAACGCGGCGGGCTGAATGCCGCGCAACGGCACGTTGGCCGGCGTCCCCGTCGATTTCTTGGGGACGTCCACGACGACGAACAGCTCGGCGGACGTGAGTGGGACCGGGGCCTCGCCGCCGGCGACCGGCCCGCGCGCGATTCCGGGCGCCTGGGCGATGATCTCGACGGCGTCGCCTAGGAGCACGCTCATCATCTCGCTATCGCTGCCGGATCGAAGCACGAGGGCGTTTTGCGGCGAGCCCGCGGTGCGGAGCGCCGACCTGAATCCTTCGCCGATCGAGAGCACGGCGACGAACACCGCGACGACCCCGGCGATTCCCACGATCGTCGCCAAAGACGCCCCGCGGCGCTGGGGGATCGTGCGGATCGCGGTCGCCGTGACCGCGAACACCTGTGCGAGCCAGTTCACGATCAAGCCCTCCGCAAGGCATCAACGATGCTGAGCCGCATCGCCTGAAGCGCCGGGAGGATTCCGGCCACGACGCCGAGGAGCACGACGAGGATCCCGCCCAGGATCATGTCCCGCGTGGGGAAGTAGAAGATGGGGAGGAACCCGCCCGTGGGATCGCCGGCCGCGATGGCCATCGCCCCCAGAGCCAGCCCCAAGCCCCCGCCCAGGATCGCGAGCAGGCTCGATTCCGCGAGGACGAGGGCGAGCGTTCGCTCATTCGTGAAGCCAATCGTCTTCAGCACCGCAAGCTCGCTCGTCCGCTCGCGCACCGACTGGGCGATCGTGTTCCCGGTGACGAGGAGCAGGGTGAAAAACACCGCGGTGAGGATCCACTGGATGATGGCGCCGATGTTGCCGATCTGGTCGGCGAACCCTTGCGCCAACGCCTTCTCCGTGACCGTCTTGGTCTCTGCGGGGGAGTTCTCGAACAGCGCGTCGATCTTCTTGCTCACGGCCGCTGTCTGAGCGGGGTCGGCGATGCGCACGATGTACCAGCCGACGATTCCTTGGCCGAACTGCCGGGCCTCGTCGAAGTAGTCGTAGTGGAAGAGGAACTGGGTCGTGTCGACCCCCTTCCCCCCGGTGTAGATCCCCCGGACGTTGAACTCCCACACCTTGGTGCCGTCCTTCTTGCGCCAGAACGTCCCCTGGATCGGCACGCGGTCGCCGACCTTCCAGCCGAATCGTTTGGCGGTCGTGATCCCGACCAAGACGCCTTCGCGGTCCTCGATCCAGGCGCGCTTCTGGTCGTCGGGCACCTTGAACTCGGGGTACATCGCCAGAAACGCCTCGGGCTCGATCGGGCCTTGGAACACCCCCTGGAAGCCGTTGTTGGGATTCTGGTAGATGCCGCCGAACCAGGTCGCATGCGTGACGGCGGTCACGCCGGGCACGCGCGCGATCTCGTCCTTGTAGCTGGCCGGAAGCGGCTGGATGATCGACACCTTGTGCGTGGTCAGAAGCCGGTCGGCCCCCGCCACGTCGACGCCCGCGCTGAAAGCGACCCTCACTGCGGCGAGGTAGGCGAAGAGCACGAACGCGATGAGGATCGAGAGCAGGGTGAAAACCGTGCGCGCCTTGCGGCGGCGCAGGCTGCCCCACAGAAGCGGCCAGAACTTCATGCCGCCGTCTCCGCGAGAATCCCCTTCTCGAGATGCAAGACGCGTCCCGCCCGCTCCGCGGCGTGCGGATCGTGCGTGACCATGATGACGGTCTTTCCCTGATCACGATGGAGCGCCTGGAGCAGGTCGAGGACCTCGTCCCCGGCCTTGCGATCGAGATCGCCCGTCGGCTCGTCGCATAGCAACAGCGTCGGGTCGGTCACGATCGCGCGCGCGATCCCGACGCGCTGCTCCTGGCCGCCACTGAGCTGCCGCGGGAAGTGCTTGGCGCGATCGGTCAGGCCGACGAGAGAAAGCGCCGTCGCCACCTGTTGTCGCCGGCGCGCGCGCGTCAGCGAGGTCAGGAGGAGCGGCAGCTCCACGTTCCGCTCGGCGGTCATCGCGGGAAGAAGGTTGTACAACTGGAAAACGAAGCCGACGTGGCGGGCCCGCCACGCGGTCAGCTTTCCGCCGGGAAGGTCGGTGATGCTCACCCCTCCCACGGTGACGGATCCCGCGGTCGGCCGGTCGAGCCCCCCGATGAGGTTCAGAAGCGTCGATTTCCCCGAGCCCGACGGACCCATCAGCGCCAGGAACTCTCCCTTCGCCACGGCGACATCGAGCCCCTGCAAGACATCGATCTTCTCTCCGCCGCGGAAAAACGTCTTGTGCACGCCTCGAACCTGGACCAACGTTTCCATCGTCATCACCTCGTCTTTCAGTCTTTCGTGCGCTCGGCGATCTCGACGCCGGCGGCGAGTTCGGCGGGGCCGTCCGCGACCACCCGCTCGCCAGCGGAAAGGCCGGCCAGCACCTCGATCGGGTCTCCGCCTCCGGGCGCGACCTTGATCGCTCTGCGCTCCAACGTGTTCTTTCGGGAAACCACGAACACGAACTCCTCGCCCTGCGAGCCCCGCACCGTCGCGCGGGGAATGCGGACGACGTGCGCGGACGTCGTGCCGCCGGCGGCCGTGTCGGCCAGGAAGGCCACCTTGATCCCCATGTCCGGGAGGATGCGGGGATCGAGCTGATCGAATCCGATCCTCACGGTGACCGTGGCCTTCTGGCGGTCGGCGGCCGGGATCGTCGTGATCACGTGCGCGGGAATCGGCCACTCGCGGTACGCATCGAGGGTCGCGACGACCTTCTGCCCCGGTTGGACGCGCTGGATGTACGCCTCGTTGACGTCCACCTCGATCTCGAGCGACGACATGTCGACGATCGTCGAGATCCCGGTCCGCGTGAACCCGCCGCCCGCCGACGTGGGCGAGATGATCTCGCCGGGCTGGGCGTTCTTGGAGACCGCCACGCCGGCGAACGGCGCTCGGATGATCGTGTCGTCCAGGTACTGCCGCTGAATGTCGACCTCGCGCTCGCCGGTCGTCACGTCGCCGCGCTGTGTCGAGAGCCGGGCTTCCAAGACGTCCACCTCGGATTCGATCGCGTCCCAATCGGCCTTCGAGGCGACACCCGCTTTCAGCAGGTCGGCCACGCGTGCCTTGCGGATCGACGCCTCGCGCCGACGCGCCTCGGTCTCGACCATCGCCCGGCGCGTCGCTTCGAGCTGCGCCTCCGAGAGCGCCAGCGCCTGTCGCGCTTGGCTCGGGTCGAGCCGTGCCAGGATTTGATCCTTCTCGACCTTCATCCCTTCCTCGACCAGGACATCGACGACCTTGCCCGTGACTTTCGACGAGACGGTCGCCTGGCGCCGCGCGGTGACGTAGCCGGACGCGTTCAAGACGGTCGAAGCGGCGCCGGAGGCCTGGGTTATTTCTTCGACGACGACGGTTCGAACCAGCACGGCGCGCGAGCGGAGCCCCCACCATGCGGCGCCGGCGACGACCGCGATGACGAGCACGCCGATCCCGATCTTGAGCCCGACCCCCAACGAGGGAGCGGGGGTCTCTTCCCGGTCGATCTTCAGCGCGTTCAGTTTTTCTTGGAGCTCGGACGCCATGGGCGCAAGAGACTACGCGACTGCCGGCTCCGAGGCAATGGAGACCAGTCGCCTCACTGGTACGACAGCGAGAGGCTGCTTCCGAAAGAGATCGCCGCCGACGCGGTGGTGGCCTCCGTATTCTCGAACGGAAGCGGCGCCGCACTGAACGTCGCCCCCGGAGCGATCCGGAACGAGAGGCTCAGGACGACGTGCTGGCCCGATCCCACCGTCACCGCGGGGGACCCGCCGAACGCTTGGATCGACACCACCACGCGGCCCTGTTGTCCGTTGAACAACGTGACCGCAACCAGCGCGTTCGGAGAGAAGAGGGGGCTCGCGTAGCTCGCTGCGGGCACGAAAACGAGCTTCGCCGTGTCGTACGTGACGTCGAAGTTCAACCCGCGCAGCGTCGTGGTCCCCGCCGCCGTACCACCGATCACGACGTTCACCTGTTCCGTCGTGCCGTTGGTCGCCCCGGCGCAAGTCATCGTGACGGCGTCCGATGCCGCCGCGCCCCCGTCGCTGCACGCGAGCGCGTGGGACGGCGTACCCTCGCCACCACCGCCGCCGCCGCACCCGAAGGCCGTCAGCAACGCCGCCGCGAATCCGAGCCAGAAGAGCCGACGAGAGATCATCGCGGTGCTCCTCACGGGCAACCGTGGCCGAAAGAGGTCATGAACAGGTGGAAATCGGTCATGTCGATGCACGCGACATGGTCCAGGTTGGCCGCCGGGTTGTAGCTCGGGTCGGCCGGACAGCTATTCCAGGCGAGGGCAAGCACCACGAGGTCCCGTCCATCCACACGGTCGGCCGAAAAGCCGGTCGCGTCCAGGTCCGCGAGACCGCCCACGCAGGCGCCGGTGCCGTTGCACGCGTCGTTCGCCGTGCAGGCGTTGGCGTCGTCGCAGGCACCGCCAACGGCCTCGAACTGACAGCTCGACGAGCAGCAGTCGCCGTTCGCCGTGTTGCCGTCGTCGCACTGCTCGCCGAACTCGGTCCCCCCGTCCCCGCAAACAGACGGGATCCGGCAGTCGGAATCAGCGCCGTCCACTCCGCCATCCCCGTCGTTGTCGGAGTTGTCGTAGCACGACGGGTCTGTGGGCGGTCCCTCGATGTTGGGCGTCACGAGTGTGTAACCGTGGTTTGGACCGTTGGTGAGATCAACTGTCACGAACGCCCGCGCGACCACCGCCGGCTGCATGGTGAGCGCCTGGCTCGGGATGACGATCGGCAATGTCGCCATCCAGAAGGCGGGCTCGGGGCTGTAACAGCCGGCGGGGCCGCCTGTCAGATGAACTTCCAGTTCGACGAGATTATGGGCATCGGGGAAGGTCGGCGACGTCGAGTTGAAATCGACGGCCCCCACGATGCAGCCCGAACTGTTATCGAACGGTTGACCGTTCACCAAGACCCTCACCGTGTCACCAACTCCGCCCTCGTTCGTGGCGGGATCGAGACCGAAATTCGTGTTGGGACCGCCCTGAATCACGAAGACATCGAAGAAGCTGCCGCTCCCGACCTTGAATGACACCGGGCCGACCTCGCTACCCACCGCGAGCGGCACCGTGCTCTGCGCGAGGTCGAACATGAGATAGATCGCATCTTGAGCCACGTCGAGGCCGGCGTAAACCTGGCTTTGGTCGAGGAGGAACGACGCGGCCTTCATGTCCGCCCCGATCCATTCGCCGGTCGTCGGCCCAAACTGGGCGTCCACGTTGATCGTCAGTCCACTTGGCGCATTGTTGTGGATGGGCCCATTCCCGTCGCAAGCATTGCCGATCGCATCGGCGTCGGTATCGGCCTGATTGAGATTGGAGACTACCGGGCAATTGTCGGACCCGTCGATGACCCCGTCATTGTCGTCGTCCTGGTCCACGCAGTCGGCAATGGCGTCGCCATCGGAATCCGGGAAGCCTTCATCGACCCTCCCGTCGGCGTCGTCGTCGACGCCATTACAGAGTTCAGCGTTCACGGCGGCCCGCAGCGCGTCGATGCCCTCGTCGAGCGTCAGGTCGTGAACTCCGGCGTGAATCGGCGCGAAGAGCCAGACCAAGACGGCCGAGCAAACGACAGATATTCTCATGACCCTCCCCCCGCCGTTGCTTGCAAGACTCCCCGATCGTAGACCCGGAGCCGGAAATCGACAAAGTCGGCCTGGACGAGCGCGCAGTCATGCGCTCACCACACCTCGAACTCCCGCGTCAGCTTCACGCCGAACTTGTCGAAGACCTCCTGCTCGACCTGCTCGACGAGGGCGAGCGCATCGCGCGCGGTGCCGCCGCCCACGTTGACGAAGAAGTTCGCGTGCTTCTCCGAGACTTGGATCCCCCCGAGCGTTCGGCCCTTCAACCCGGCCGCTTCGATCAAGCGTCCCGCGAAGTCGCCTTCCGGCTTCAGGAAGACCGAGCCGCACGAAGGAAGCTCTGTCGGCTGGTTGGCCTTGCGACTCCCCGCGTAGTGCAAGAGGCGATCCTTCACCGCTGCAGGGTCGTCTCGCGTCAGGGCGAACTCCGCAAACAAGACGACCCCGCGGCGTCCCCGGAACGCGCTCCTGCGATAGCCGAACCGGGACGCGTAGTGGCTGTACTTCGCGACCATGCCATCGGACTCGAGATACGTGACCGCATGGACGACGTTGCCGACCTCGAACTCGTGCCACCCGGCGTTCATCACGATCGCGCCGCCGACGCACCCGGGGATTCCTGAGCCGAACTCGACGCCCGCGAGGCCCTCTTCGGCGGCGGCGTTCGCCAAGGCGGGAAGCGAGGCCCCGGCGCCGGCGAGCACTCTCGATCCCGTGATCTCGATCCCATCCAAGGCCTTGCGGATGCGCAAGACCAATCCGCGCACGCCGCCGTCACGGACGAGCAGGTTGGAGCCGTTGCCCAGGACGCGCCACGCCACCCCGCGTCCGTTGGCCCACGCCACCGCGCGGATCACGTCGTCGACATCCGCGGGGGTGGCTAGGAGCTCCGCCGGCCCGCCGATCCGCCACGTCGTCATCGGGCCGAGCGGTTGCTCGGCTAGGACTTCGCCGCGAAATCCGGCGCCGCGCAGATCGTCCTTCAGCGACATCGCCATCGCCGGGAACTCTAGCAGGGGATGAAGGTCTCATCGTGGGGAGGGAAGCCATGGTCTTTGCGGCGGTTCGTGGCATCCTTCGCGCGATGGCTGCTTCGACGCGCGCGGGCGGCACGGTGCCGGATGACGAGGACGTTCTCGTCCGGAAGGCGCGCGACGGCGACCGCCGGGCGTTCGACCGTTTGGTCGCGCTCCACCTGCCGCAGGTCTGGGCGACGGTCTGGCGAGTCTTGCGGCACCGCGAGGACACCGAGGACGTGGTTCAGGAGGTCTTCGTCACCGCCCATCGCTCGCTCTCCGGCTTCCGCGGGGAGGCGAAGCTCTCGACCTGGCTCCACCGCATCGCCGTGACGCGTGCTCTCAACCATCTCGAACGGGCGGAGGAGAAGCGGCGTCGGGTGTCGGATCCGATCGACCCCGAAGCCGCGGACGGCCCGGTCGCGATCGGGACGCCGCTGTCCGCACTGGAGGCGAAAGAGCTGATGCGACGGCTCGCCGAGTGCTTGGAGCAGCTCCCCGCCGCATGGCGCGCGGTTCTCGCGCTGCGCGAAGCGGAGGAGAACTCCTACGAGCGCATCGCCGAAACGTTGCACGTCGAGATCGGGACCGTGCGCTCGCGTCTTGCCCGCGCCCGCGCGTCCCTCAAGGACTGTGTCGAGGGGAGGGCGGCATGAGCGACCCGTCGAACGGCCATCCTCGGGACTTGCTCTCGGAATACCTCGACGACGAGCTCGGCCTCGAGGAGCGGGCGTCGGTGGACCGCCATCTCGCCGGTTGCGAAGATTGCCGCGTAGAGCTCGGAGCGCTGCGCCGACTCGCCCGCGCGCTCGCAGAAGAAAGCGTGCCGCACGTGCCCGTCGATCTCGAAGCGCGCATCGCCCGCGGCGTCGATGCGGCCACGGTCGTTCGCCCGAAGCGCTGGCGCTTCGCCCTCCCGGCGACGGTCGCGGCGACGCTGGGAGCGATTGGGCTCCTCGTCGCCCTGCAATGGCGCGACGGTCGCGTCAGCGTGCCGGCCGCGCCCGCGCCCGCGCCCGCGCCCGCGCCGGAGCCGACGATGCCGCGCTCCGGCCAGGCGATGCCATCGTACGCGCCGGCCCCCCAAGCACTTCCCGAGCAGGAGGTGTTGCC
>JAYUCM010000309.1:0-3315 GCA_043740355.1 Acidobacteriota bacterium
CGGAGCGGCTTTCCCGCTTCAGGCGCGAAGCTCAGACGCTGGCGTCGCTCAACCATCCGAACATCGCGGCGATCTACGGTCTCGACGAAGCGGACGGCAAGCTTTTCCTCGTCTTGGAGCTGGTCGAAGGCGAAGAGCTCGCCGAGCGGTTGAAGCGCGGTGCGATCCAGGTCGACGAAGCCTTGGAGATCGCGAAGCAGATCGCCTTCGCGCTCGAGGAAGCGCACGACAAGGGGATCGTCCATCGCGATTTGAAGCCCGCCAACGTCAAGCTGACCTCGGACGGCAAGGTCAAGGTCTTGGACTTCGGCCTGGCGAAGGCCTACGCCACCGACGCCTCGGGCGCCGCGTCGTTCGATTCAGGGAATTCGCCCACGATGACGCACGCTGCGACGATGGCCGGGATGATCCTGGGCACCGCCGCCTACATGAGCCCGGAGCAGGCGCGGGGAAAGCCCGTGGACAAGCGCGCGGACATCTGGGCCTTCGGTGTCGTGCTCTACGAGATGCTCACCGGGCAGAAGCTGTTCGACGGCGAGACGGTCTCAGACACCCTGGCCGCCGTTCTCACGCGCGACATGGACCAAGCGACGCTCCCCGGAAGCATGCCGCCCGCGCTTCGACAGCTTCTGCGGCGCTGCCTCGAGCGCAATGCGAGAAACCGCCTGCACGACATCGCCGATGCACGCATCGTCATCGACGAGCTTCTCTCGGGCAGGCGCGACGAAACGCCGACGGGTGCCACACCCGCGGTTGCGCAGCCTCCGCGCGCTCGCGGGCGTTGGATGTTCGTAGCGGGCGCCCTCGTGGCGGGCCTCTTGCTCGGCGCCGTCGTCGCAGCAGCCTGGTTGAAGCGCGCAACCGCCGATCACGGCCGACCCATCCTCACGCAGTTCGACGTTCGCGCTCCCGAAGGAACGAACATCGTGCGTGGGTTCGCCTTCTCCCCGGACGGCCGCCAGATCGCCTTCACGGCGCGGGGTGCCGACGGTCGGATCACGATCTGGATTCGCCCGTTCGACTCATTGACGGCGCGGCAGCTTCCGGAGACTACCGGCGCACGTTTCCCGTTCTGGGCCCCCGACAGCCGCCGGATCGGCTATTTCAGCCCGGAGGGGCTCAAGTGGATCGACACCACAGGCGGCTCGCCGGTCGTGGTCGCGCCCACCTCCCCGGTGCAGGACGTTCGCGGCGCGGCATGGGGCGCGGACGACGTCATCCTCTACGCGCCGACTTTCACCGGCCCGCTCTTGGCGGTTCGGGCGAGCGGCGGGACGGTCGCACCGGCGACGCGGGTGACCGAGGATCGGGCGATCGGCACCACGCGCTTCCCGTCGTTTCTCCCGGACGGCCGCCGCTTCGTCTTCTATGCGTCCGCGGGGACGGGGACCGAGCCGGGGAGCATCTACCTCGGCCGCGTCGGATCGCTCGACGCCAAGCTGCTCGGGCCGGCGCATTCGACCGCGGTTTACGCGCCGCCCGGTTACCTCATTTACGCTCGCGGCGATTCGATCGTCGCCCATCGCTTCGACGACAGGAAAGAAACGCTCGTCGGCGATCCCGTGCCGGTCATCGGCTCGATGGGAAGCTCGCTGACGGTCTCGGGCCTGCGATCGGTCGCGGTGTCGGGCGACGGCGCGCTGATCTACCGGAACGACAAGCGCGGCAACAACCAGATCGTCTGGGTCGATCGCACGGGTAAGGAGCTTGGCGTGATCCCGGACGTCGAATCGGCCTGGCACTATGGGCCGCGCCTCTCGCCCGACGGCCACCGTATGGCCGTCTCGCACCTCGAAGCCCGCAGCGGCCTCGGCGAGATCTGGGTCCACGATCTCACGCGAAACCTTGCAGACCGTCTCACGCTGGGTGCGGGCGACGACTATCTGCCGACCTGGGTGAGACCCGACGGCCGCGAGATTGTCTTCAGCTCGGGGCGGGCGAAGTCTGTGGGCGGCCTCTACAGAATCGCGTCCGATCGACCCGGCGAAGGGCGGCTCTGGCTCGACTCGGACACCGCCCAGGTTCCGAGCGCCACGACCCCCGACGGACGGCGGGTCGTGTTCGAGCGCACCGACCCCCAGGGGAAGGTGAGCCTCTACATCCGCGATCTTGACGGCGGCGGCGAGGCGACCCGCCTCGGCTCCGGATCGGCCTCCGAATTTTCCGCCGACCTCTCGCCCGATGGGCGCTGGCTCGCCTACGATTCGGACGTCACGCGCTCTCCCGAGGTCTACATCCGCCGCCTCGACGGCGCGGGCGCCGCCATCAGGATCTCGAACGACGGAGGATTCCAGCCCCTATGGCGCCACGACGGGCGTGAGCTCTTTTACGTCCATGCGAGTGGACGTGTGGTCGCCGTGCCGATCGCGACCGGCGATCCGCTGAAGCCGGGCGCGCCCACGCCCCTGTTCGAAGCGCGGCTCGAAGAGGCCACCGACCGCCAGTACGACGTCTCCGCGGACGGCCAAAGATTCTTACTGAATCGCAGCTCGACAAAAGACAGCGCACCGATCACCGTCATCCTCGACTGGACCGCGCTCCTCGACCGGAAGTCGCCGTGATCGGAAAAGGGGACACTCCCCTTTTTCGTAGCGTCATCTAGGGGCTGAAGTCGATGTCGCTCGCTCCCGGCTCCCGCCTCGGTCCCTATGACATCGTCGCCAAGCTCGGCGAAGGCGGCATGGGCGAGGTCTATCGGGCGAAGGACCTGAAGCTCAATCGTGAGGTCGCGATCAAGGTCTTGCCGGTCTTGGTCGCGCAGGACGCCGAGCGGCTCGCGCGCTTCAAGCGGGAGGCGCAGCTGCTTGCGTCGCTCAACCATCCGAACATCGCGGGGATCTACGGTCTCGATGAAGCGAACGGTACGCTGTTCCTCGTCTTGGAGATTGTCGAGGGGGAAGACCTCGCCGAGCGGCTGAAGCGCGGCGCGATCCCGGTCGATGAAGCGCTCGAGATCGCCAGGCAGATCGCCCTCGCCCTCGAGGAGGCGCACGAGAAGGGGATCGTCCATCGCGACCTGAAGCCCGCGAACATCAAGCTGACGCCTGACGGGAAGGTCAAAGTTCTCGACTTCGGCTTGGCGAAAGCCTACGCGAGCGACGCCTCCGGCGCCGGTCCCTTCGATTCGGGAAACTCGCCGACGATGACGCACGCCGCGACGAGGGCGGGGATGATCCTCGGCACCGCGGCGTACATGAGCCCCGAGCAAGCGCGCGGGAAGAGCGTCGACAAGCGCGCCGACATCTGGGCGTTCGGCGTCGTGCTCTACGAGATGCTCACGGGCCGGCAACTCTTCGAGGGCGAGACGGTCACCGA
>JAYUCM010000310.1:0-3311 GCA_043740355.1 Acidobacteriota bacterium
CGGAGTGGGTCGCGCTCGACATCGCGTCGTGGCGCGACGCGGGGGCGACGCGCGACACGATCACCGGGAGCTTCGGCGATCTCACCCTCGTTGATGGAGCGCGGGAGACCCTGGACGAGCTGAAGTCGCGCGGCGCCCGTCTCGCGGTCATCTCGGGGACGTTGGACCTCCTCCTCGACACGCTTTTCCCCGGCCATCCCTTCGACGAGGTCTACACGAACCGCATCGCGTTCGACCGCGAGGGGCGGATCGCCCATTGGCACGCCACACCGTTCGATATGGACGGAAAAGGCGTCGCGCTGCGCTCGATCGCTCTGCGCGAGGACATCCCGCTCAGCCGCTGCGCTTTCGTCGGCGATCACGCCAACGACATCGCCGCAGCGCGCCTCGCCGGCTGCTCGATCGCGTTCAATCCCAAGAGCGACGAGCTCGCGGCGGCCGCGTCCGCGGTCGTCCGTTCGCACGACCTCCGCGACATCCTCCCCTACCTGCTCTAGAGAGAACGGGGTCAGGTCTCCCATTGAGTCATGCGATTTCTGCGCATGACACAATGGGAGACCTGACCCCCACTGTCGGCGACAGATGTGTCGGTCGTCGATTACGGCGGTGACGGCGTACTCGGCAAATGCGCAGCCTCGCACGACACGCCCGGCTTAAGACGCTCGCGACGCGACATCGCAAGACACGTGTCCACGAGAGTTAGGAGGATCGACCAAAAATCGAAAATAGCTCACAGCATGGGCCTCATTACATCTATGCACTTTTCGCGCTTGGCATATTCGTTGCTGATCCCTCCCCGGAGCGCACGACGCTCCGACTGACCGGAAAACGAAGAGGGAGGCGTCATGCTCAGCAGGACCGCATCGATTTCGGCGAAGGTGATCGTGGGACTGGTGTTGGCCGTGTTGGCCTCGGAGCCCGCAGCTTCGGCGATGGAGACCCAGATCCGCTTCAACGTGCCGCAACCGTTTCGCGTCGGAACCCGCGAGTTCGACGCAGGCGTCATCACCGTGCACAACATTGCGGCTTTCACTCCCAAGACGTCGATCCTCGAGGTGTGGGTCAACGGCGACTGCCTGGGGATGGTGAGCGCCCGCCGAAGCGTTCCCGAGGAGCCGCCGGCTCGAACCGAAGCCGTCTTCCTTCGCGACGACGACGGCCGCCTCGAGATGGTGGGATTCCAACTGACGGGCCGGCCGACGGGTACGACCTACCGTTTCCCCGAGACTCCCGCCGCCGTGGCTCGGAGCAGCGCGCACACCGACTTGCCGTCCACGATCTCGCCGTTGACGGCGCGCCGTGCGGCCTCCTCGAGAGGGAGCTTCTCCACGGTCAACACCTCGTCGGGCTGGAGATCGGAGCGCGTCGGCGTGAGCTCCAGCGCGAGGTAGAGCCAGATCTTCTCGTCGGTGAATCCCGGCGTCGTCCAGATCCAACCCAACGGGACGAGGCGCCCCGCGCGGTATCCGGTTTCCTCCTCGACCTCGCGCAGCGCGCATGCCTCGGGCGATTCATCGGGGTGGTCGAGCTTCCCCGCCGGGACCTCCAGAAGCCACGACCCGGTCGCGTGCCGGTACTGTCGCACGAGGATCGCGTTTCCGTCGTGATCCACGGGGACCGCGGCCGCCGCGCCCGGATGCCGGATCAACTCCAACGTGACCGTATTCCCGTTCGGGAGGCGGACGTCCTCGAGGAAGAGCTTGACGATGCGTCCGTCGTGGACGCTGCGGGACGACAGGACAATCACCGGATCGCTCATAACGGTCCTCCTGCGCGATAATACCGGCCTTGTCGCCGGAGCCCCCATGCCACAGCCGATCTACCTCGACTACAACGCCTCGACGCCCATAGCCGTCGAGGTGCTCGAAGCGATGACCGCCGTCTTCCGCGACGTCCACGGAAACGCCCTCTCGACGCACGCCTTCGGGATCGCCGCGCGACGAGTGATCGAAGCCGCGCGTGCCGAGGTCTCCGCCGCGATAGGGGCCGAGCCCGACGAGGTCGTCTTCACGAGCGGCGGAACGGAATCGAACAACGCGGCGGTGACGGGCGTCGCCGAGGCGCTCGCCCATCGCGGGCGGCATCTCGTCACCACGGCGATCGAGCATCCGTCGGTCGAACAGGCCTGCCGCGCTCTCGAGAAGCGCGGCTGGGGCGTGACGCGCATCCCGGTCGATCCGGACGGCGCGATCGACGCGCGCGCGATCGAATCCGCGATCCGCCCCGACACCGTGCTCGTTTCGGTGATGCACGCGAACAACGAGACCGGCGTCGTGCAACCGGTCGCCGCCGCCGCCCGCGCCGCGCACGCCAAAGGCGTGCCGATCCACACCGATGCGGCGCAATCGTTCGGGAAGATCCGCGTGAACGTGCGCGAGCTGGATGTCGATCTGCTCTCGATCGCGGGGCACAAGGCCTACGCGCCGCAGGGCGTCGGAGCGCTCTATCTGCGACGCGGCACGCCCTTTGCGCCGATGCTCCTCGGCGCGGGCCACCAGCAGAACCGCCGGTCGGGCACCGAGAGCGTCGCGCTCTCCGCCGCGCTGGGCGCCGCGTGCGCCTTGGCGGGGCTCGAGCTCGATGACCGGCGCGAGCACGCACAGACGATGCGCGACCGTCTGGAGGACAAGCTGCGCGGGGCGTTCCCCGGCCTCGTCGTACACGGAAGGCTGGCGAAGCGCTTGCCGAACACGCTCTACGCCGCCTTCCCGGGTCTCGACGCGAACGAGCTCCTCGTTCGCATGGACGGCGTCGCGACGGGCTCCGGGGCGGCCTGCCACTCGGGAAAGGCCGACCCGTCGAGGGTGTTGCTCGCGATGGGCGTCAAGCCCGAGCTCGCGAAGGCGACGCTGCGGTTGACGACCGGCCGGCCGACGACCGCAGCCGAGATCGACGAGGCCGTTTCACGGATCGTCGAAGCGGCGAAGGCGGTCTCCGGGAGCGCCAAGGCGTGAGCCGCGACGTCGTCCACGACGGCGCCGGTTCGTTCCGGGTCCGCTTCCCGTTCGATCGCCGCCTCGTCGATCTCGTGAAGTCGCTCCCCCGCCGCCGCTTCGAGGTCAACGACAAGGTCTGGTCGGTTCCCGAAGACGACGTCGTGCTGCTCGTCGATCTGCTGCAGCCGGAGGGGTTTTCGTTCGACCAGGAGGCCCGGACGCGCTACGTCGATCGAGGCGGCGCGAGGACCCTGCCATCGCCGGAGCCCGAGGGGATCGCCGCGTCGCACTGGACGGTCGGCCGGCTGAACCGCGAGGTGAAGGCGGTCCTCACGGCGGCGTTCCCGCACGCGATCTGGCTCGTCGGGGAGATCA
>JAYUCM010000311.1:0-8019 GCA_043740355.1 Acidobacteriota bacterium
GATGGCGCAGCGGCTGGAGATCCCGTACCGCGAGGGGCTCGTCAAGAACCGCTACGTCGGCCGCACGTTCATCATGCGAAACGACGACGAGCGGAAGCGATCGCTGCGGCACAAGCTGAACGCCATCGAAGAAGAATTCCGCGGCAAGGACGTCCTGCTCGTCGACGATTCGATCGTCCGCGGAAACACCGGCAAACAGATCGTGCAGCTCGCGCGTCAGGCCGGGGCGCGGCGCGTGCTGTTCGCCTCGATGTCGCCGCCCTTGATCCACCCGTGCGTCTACGGGATCGACATGAGCACGCGGCGGGAGTTCATCGCTCGCGACCGGACGCACGCGGAGGTCGCGCGAGAGATCGGCGCCGACGCCGTCATCTACCAGACCCTGGACGACCTGGTGGGCGCCGTCACCGAGAAAGAGCCGCGGATCACGCGCATGTGCACCGCCTGTTTCTCCGGAAACTACCCGACCGGCGACATCACCTCGAAGATGCTCCTGCAGATCGAGGACGAGCGCATCGCGCAAGAGCACTGAACGCACCGGCCCCTCCGATGCGCGTCCGTCTGAAGACACCCCGCGACTTCTCGTTTCGCCGCACGGTGAATAGCCACGGCTGGTGCGACCTTGCGCCGTTCACGGCGGCCGCAGACGCCACATCGGTCGCGACCGTCGTCGCGTTGCAAAACGGCGGCGCGCGGCGGATCGTTCTTCGCGAAGATGGCGGCGTCGTCGTTCTCGAAAGCCCGGGGGCTGCCGACGCCGCAACGCGCCGGGCGCTGATCGAAGCAGGCCGCCGCGTGTTGGCGCTCGACGTCGACGTTTCCGAGTTCCACGACGTCGTGCGGCGCGTTCCGCGCTATCGATGGATCGCCGACACGCGCTCGGGGCGGCTCCTGCGCGCGCCGACGGCCTGGGAAGACGTCATCAAGCTGGTCCTCACCACCAACTGCTCCTGGGCGTTCACCAAGAAGATGACCACCGCCCTCGTCGAGCGCTACGGCGAGCAGTCGCCGGACGGGGCACGCTCGTTTCCGACGGCGCGAAGGCTCGCGAGAGTTCGCGATGCGGAATTTCGCGATGTCGTGCGCGCCGGCTACCGCTCGCCGTATCTCGAAGCCCTCAGCCGCGCGGTGTCGAAGGGGCACGCCGACCCGGCGGCGTGGGATTCCGACGTGCGAGAGGTGTCGGTCCTTCGCAGGGAGATCCTGGACCTCCCCGGCGTCGGCCCGTACGTTGCGGAAAACCTGTTGAAATTCCTCGGAAAACCCGATGGCCTCGGTCTCGATTCCGCGATCCGCGCCGGCTACTCCGAGAGATACCACGGCGGACGGAAGGTCACGGACCGCACGATCGCCCGCCGCGTCGCCCCCCTTGGCCGCTGGGCCGGCCTCGCGCTGTGGTTCGATTTGTGGCGGGACTGGATGGGGGAAGACGAGGGCGGGCTACCGGGCTAGCTACTCGCTACGCGGGGTCATCAAGGTGAACCCTGTACCGGAGCTTCCGTTCACTGCCGAGCGATGGCGGCGTGACGAACTCCTCGAAAAGCACGCCGCCGTTGGCCTCGACGACCCGCTGCGAAGCCAGGTTGTCCAGGTCGGTGGTGATCTCGACGAAACGAAGACCCTCGGCCCTGGCTCCTCTCAGCACTTCGCGCAGCGCACGCGTCGCGTACCCGCGTCGTTGCTTCCAGGGCACCACGGAGTAGCCGATATGCCCGAGGCAGTACCAAGGGAGCGCCTCCGTTCCGCGCTGCCAACGCAGCCCGATGCTGCCGCAGAATTCCCCGTCCCACATCCACCGTCGATAGCCGGGAAGGCGAGGCACCGTCGTGCCATCGGTCAGCGTGATGGGGCGGCCGGCCGCTTCCCTGTCAACCAGGCTTGCGAGGAACGCGTCCGCGTCCACGGCGATCCGCGCGAGCTCCTCGTCGACCGCGACCTTGCCACGAAGATTGTCCGGCGACCAGCCGCGCTCGAGCGCCGCGACGTAGCTGGGCAGATACTCCCGCGACGGCCAGACCAGGGTCATTTCGTGCATCACAGACACCATGCGCCTAACTTTGGAGATTACCCGGTCCGGTGCATCCCGTTGTTAGGCGCCCGATCGCCAATGCGTTCCGTTGCTTCAGGTTACACACCCAGAGCGCTCAGAATCGGAGCCACGAACAACGGCGAGGGGGCGAGCACCGCAATCAGCGCCCACGCATGTGCAGCGTACGAGGGCCACGCGCGAAGGTGAAGGTGAGATTCGGCAACCACGATCAAGCCCTGAACGATGAAGAATGTGCCCATCCGTGCGGCTGCCGAGGCGCCAACAGCGACAAGCGCCAGCCATGCGTGCATTAGGCCGCTCAGCGCAAATGCGGCAAGAACCCCCAGCGTGGCGTGGTGTCGCCGCGCCAACGGTAGAAACGCGAATCGGCGGAGCCATTCGCTCCAAGGTCGGTTCCACCGTGCGCCCCAGAACTCCCCGGCGCTTCGCGCCAGAAGCGGAGCAGATTGAATCGGCGGAACTTCAACCCCAAGAAGGCGATGGCCGAGCCTTACGATGTCGGAGCTGGCGGCGACCCAGGTGAAAACAAGCACGGCGCCACACAGGAGACGCCCGGACATCCGCACAGGCGCTTGCACAGAGACGAGCGCACGTAAGGCGAGAAACGCCCCTGTGCAGAGCGCGACATAGAGCGCGACAGTTCCCAGCAGCGGCCAGTCCATTGCGGGCGTGACGAACCGCACCTGACGAACGTCGAACGGAACGAGACCATGCCATAGACGGCGGCGTGTCGGCCACTGGTCGGGCGAGGTTCCAATTTGAGTCGTCTTTACAACTGCGAGAAGACCAACGAAGCAGAGGACTGCACGACCGAGCGGAGCTACAGTAGCGAACCAGGGCAGGACGAGCGATGCTGTCACGAGCAGCCCCGTAACCGCGCGCCAGCTAGCGGCGCGTCCCACCACAAGAACGGCAAGGGTAACAAGGCCGATCTGAATCGTTAGCCACGCTGCCATGCTTCCCTACTCGCCAAAGGGCGCCTAAGAAATAGACAGGTCTGTATATCTGGTTACACTGCGAGCAACCGCTGCGATATTGAAGTCGCTGTTTCTTCTCTGGTCCCGCATCTGCCTCTCCTGCACCACGTTCAGAGGGTCGGGTAGGCGGCGCTGTCCTAGTTATACCGCGAGAACCGGTCAGCGTATCCAATCGAATGCGGACATGCCGGTGGACTTCCGCGCTAACATGACGCCATGAACGCGCTCGACATCGGCCTCGTCGTGCTCTTGGCGGTCGGCGCCATCATCGGACTGACGCGTGGGCTCGTCCGGATCCTGATCGGCATCCTCACGCTGTTCGTCGCGTTTTTCGTGGCCAGCCGGTACCAAGACCAGATCGCCGCCGTGCTGACCGGTCGCCACGTGTCGGAAACGCCGGCGCGCATCGGGGCCTATGTCCTCGTGTTCGTCGCGACGATGATCGCCGGCGGACTGGTGGCCTGGGTGGTCGGGAAGATTCTCAAGCTGGCGATGCTGTCCTTCGCGGACCGGTTGGCGGGAGGGGCGCTCGGGATCCTCGCGGCGCTTCTGGCCGCGGCGTTTCTCGTGCACCCCCTGGTCGCGTCGTCGCCGAACGGCTCGCGGCTGCTCGCCACCTCGAAGATCGCGCCGTACGTCAGCGTCGTGGCGGATCTCGTCAACGCCGCGGCGCCGGACGCCGTGGCACAGCGGTATAGCAGCGGCATCGAGACGCTCCGCAGGATCTGGCGCGGGGACGAGCCCGTTCCCGTCGACAAGGTGAAGAAGGCCTTGTCCGACGCCATCGAGAAAGGGGAGAAGGCGGTCGCGGACGTCAAGAAGAAGGTCGTCGAGGACCCCAAGAAGAAGCCGTGAGCGCGCCATCGGTTCCCCAAATACTCCGCGGCGAGATCGTCGCGCGGCTGCACGATCCGTCGCTGACGATCGTCAACGTGTTGGCCCGCGAAGCCTGGAAGGCCCAGCGCATTCCCGGCTCGCTGTCGCTCCCCGTCGCCGAGATCGCTTCGCGCGCCGCCATCGTCCTCCCCGACAAGAACGCCGACATCGCCGTGTACTGCGCGAGCCCCACCTGAGACGCTGGGGCGCGGGCCGTGGGCCTGCTCAACGAGCTCGGTTACACCCGCGTGCGCGACTTCGACGGCGGCATCGCCGAGTGGATCGCCGCCGGTCTCGTGGTGGAAAGAGGGGACACTCCACTTCTTGTCATCCAGCCGCCGGCCGAGCGACCCGCTGTACGCCCGATCGCTCAGAAAAGGGGAGTGTCCCCATTAACGTGGGTCTCCCAGCGCTCGATCGGCTCGTTGCTGGGGACGTGGCTTCTCATCAACCTGGGATGCGGAGTTCTGTATTGGCTGGTCAGCTTCGTCCCCGGACACGGGTTGCGTGAGCCGTCGCAGCCGATGGGCCACGGCGCGGCGGCGCTGCTCGAAGCGGTCTACTTCAGCTTCGTGACCGGCCTGTCGATCGGCTTCGGCGACATCGTGCCGGTCGGCGTCGTTCGCGTGCTCGCGGTCCTTCAAGGGGGGGCGTGCCTTCTCGTGTTCGGCGCGATCATCTCGAAGCTCGTCTCGGGGCACCAAGAGGAGCTGACGGAGGAGATCCACCGCATCGCGTTCGAGGACCGCCTCGGCCGCGTCCGCACCAACCTCCATCTCGTCGTGTCGGAGCTGCAGGAGATCGCCGAGTTGTGCAGCGACGGCCGCAAGGCCCCGGCGAGCGTCCAGACGCGCATCGAGAGCGCCGCGGCCGTCTTCACGGGCGAGCTGCGCGCGATCCACGACCTGCTCTACCGGCCCCAGGAGGCCCCCGACGAAGACGTGTTGGAGTCGATCCTCGCGCATCTCGAAGGAGGCCTGCGCGAGTTCGGGAATCTGCTCGAGTGCCTGACCGCGGAATTCCGCGACGCGCCCGCCCTCGTGGCCAACGTCCGGGTGCTCGCGACGCTCGCGAACGAGATCTGCGGCGATTGCGTCCCCCGCGAGTACGCCCCGCACCTCAAGGTCTGGATGGATCGGATCCAGGCCCACGCCCGCGATCTAGCGCGTCGCGGAGACCACGCGCCGCATTGACGACGGGGTATCCGTAGTACGTCGGCACCGGAAACTCCCGCTCCCAGCGCACCTTCGGCGGGAATAACGCCACGGCGTCCCAGACGATCGAGCCCGCCTCGACCTTGTCCTCGAGCCCGTACCGGTCGGGATCGGCGAGAACCGAGCGGACGATGTCCGTCGACAGCGCCCGGTCGTGATCCCAGTACTGGGCGGCTCGCCGGTCGTGAACGCGCGCGAGCGTTCCCGTCGTCGGCGGGGCGAGGTCCGTCGCGATCACCGGTTCCCAGACGACGAACACGTGGACACGAAGATCGGGTCGAGCCTTCAAGATCTCCTGAACCGCGGAGGCCCCCCGCAGGCCGAACGCTCACGTCGGCGAGAGGAGAGCGACGATGCGGATCTCATCGGACTTCGCGTTGAACGCGTCACGGAAGGCCTGTAGCGTCCCGGCGTCGAGGCGCGACAACGCGGGCTGCCCCGCGGGCGTGCGGCGGGGCGCGTGCTTGAACCAGACGAACCCGGCGCCCGCGATCGCGGCGATCGATAGGAACGCGATCGCGGCGGCGAAGAGGACCTTGCGGAGGCTCACGCCCGGATGATGCCACGAACGGGGGCGAGCGGCGGTCCTTGCTCCGGCGGCACCCGGTGACGTAGAAAGGGCCCCCTCGGAGGCCGGCCCGTGATCCGTTCCGCCAACCACTCCTCGTACCCGCGAATCGGGGATTCGCCGTGGGACCAAGAGTTGCGGCTTATCGCGCGGGAGCGGGAAGCCGGGCGGGTCGACGACGCGGCGGTCGCTCTCGTCGAAGACGAAGTCGCCGACTTGGTTGTCGCCGAGCAGAGCCGGGCGTTCGTGGACGTGGTGACCGATGGCCAGGTCCGTTGGAGCGGGCCGATGTCGCACGTGGCCTCGCGACTCGGGGGTGTGCGACTGGACGGCGTCATGCGCTGGTTCGGGACGGGGCTCTACGACCGGCGGCCCGCGGTGGAACGCCCGATCGTTCGTCACGCGCCGATCCTCGTGCGCGACGCGCAGCATGCGCTTCACGTCCAGCCGAAGGCGCTGAAGGTCACCCTCCCCGGCCCGGTCTCGCTCGCGCGAGTGGCGCGCGACCGTTGCTACGGCGATCGCGCGGCGCTCGCGCTGGCGTTCGCGGCCGCGCTGGCGGACGAAGCGCGCGATCTCGCCGCCGCGGGTGTCACGATCGTGCAGCTCGACGAGCCGATGCTCGCCGCCCATCCCGACGACGCGGCGCTGGTCGCGGAGACGGCGGCCTTGGTGTTCGACGCGGCGGGCGCTCAGGCCACGACGATCCTCTCGACCTACTTCGGCGACCTCGCCCCGCTTGCGGACGATCTCGCGCTGCTCCCGGGGACCCACCTGGGCCTCGACATGGTGCATACCGCCGGCAACTGGCCGCTGCTCGCCAAGCTCCCCGACGGCCGCGGGTTGCACCTCGGGCTGTTCGACGCGCGCACGACGCGGATCGAGTCGGCCGGGGAGGTCGCGGAGCGCATCGCGCCCTACCGGGAGATCCTCATGGCACGCGACGTGATGGTGGGGCCGCAGTGCGGTCTCGAGCTGATCCCGCGTCACGCGGCGTTCGACAAGCTGCTCCAGAGCCGCTACCTGCGCGAGAGGCTTCAGAAGGAGTGGCGATGGCGCTCTTGACGACGTCGATCGGGTCCTTTCCGAAGCCACCGGAGCTGCACGACGCGCGGCGACGGTTTGCCGACGGGGAAATCGACGCCGCCGCGCTGCGGGCGGTCGAGGACGACGCCACGCGAGCGGTCCTCGGCGTCCAGGACGAGCTCGGGATCGACCTTCTCGCCGACGGCGAAATGGACCGCGCCGACCCGATCACGACGTTTGCCGAGCGTCTCTCCGGCGTCGAGATCGACGGATGGGTCCGCGTCTTCGGCGACCGCTACGTGCGGAGGCCCAAGATCACGGGCGTCCTTGCGCGCAGCGCGTCGACGACGACAGACCGCTGGCGGTTCGCCCGCGACGCGGCACGCGGCGCCGTCAAGGCCGTGCTCCCCGGGCCCCACGCGCTGATGGACGGATCGTTCGACGAGCACTACGGCGGAAGGCGCGAGGTCTGCCTGGCGTTTGCCGAGATCGTCCGCGAGGAGGCGGCGGCTCTCGCCGCGGCCGGCGCGAGCGAGATCCAGCTGGACGAGACCTCGGCGGGGGCGCGGCCCGAAGAGCTGCCGCTCCTGCGCGAAGCGCTCGAGCGCGTCGTCGCGCCGCTTCGCGGCCGATCGCGCGTGTGGCTCTATCTGGGGTACGCCGATCTCGAGGCCGTGGGCCCGGAGCTCGCCGCGCTCCCTGCGAACGGACTGCTCGTTGCGGGAGCGCATTGCGGATACGAGGGGTTTTCGGCCTTCGCGCGATCGATTCCGGAGGACCGCTTCGTGGGGATCGGCGTCATCGACGTGATGGACGCCCGCGTCGAGACCGTGGACGAGGTCCGCGAACGGCTCGCGATCGTGGAAAGGCTCGTTCCGCGCGATCGCCTCTGGGTCGTGCCCGACGGAGGCCTGCGCGCGCTGCGCCTCGAAACCGCGCAAGCCAAGCTCGCCGCCATGGTCGCCGCCGCGAAGTAGGAATTGGGGTCAGGTCTCCCATTGAGAAAAAGGGGACACTCCCCTTTTTCTAGAGGACACTCCCGTTCGTTCGCGGAGTGTCCACCAAAAAAAGGGGAGTGTCCCAGGCCTGTCCAAAACAGCTTTTCTTTCGGCAGGGATTTTGGACAGCATCCGATGTCTGACGAGTCGTCCCGACCGGCGGACCCCCTCAGATTCGGCTGATTTCGTCGAATTGAAGCGCGGCGGTGGGCACGCACCCGAACGCCGTCCGTCTTGGACAGCATCTGGTTGGCAGGGGGGACCCCATTCTGAGAATCGACGTTAGACGGTGTGTGGAGGGCGAAGTGCC
>JAYUCM010000312.1:0-8012 GCA_043740355.1 Acidobacteriota bacterium
GATGGAAAAGAACACCTTCTCGACGTCCGCCTACATCGCGGTGCCGCCCGAGACCGCCCACAGGTACCTCTGCGATCTCAGAAACCTCGACGAATGGACGCTCGGCAGCCGCATGGTCGAGCAGGTGGACGAGGACACCTGGATCGGCCTCGCCTCGGGATACCAGCGCACCCTGTACTACCACGTGCGCCGGCTGGATCACCCGCGGTTCCCCGGCATCGAATGGCAGTGCGGCTACAAGTACAAGGAGTACTTCAAGGCCTATCCGGTGCTGCTGTTCCCGCCCACTTACGTCGATCCCGATTCCGCAGAGCAGGGCGTGTACCTCCACTGGGTGAGCGTCATCGACCCGGTGAAGCGGCCACCGATGATCATGGAAGGCATCGCGGCCGTGCACAACTCCGAGTGCCGCGCTCTGAAGGCGGCGCTGGAGCGACGCAGTGGCCTGACCGAGGCGGCCCGAGGCCGGTACCGCCTCGCCGCCGACACGATCTACATCGACGCGCCGATCGACCTGGCGGCGGAGTACATCGGCGATGCGCGCACGATGGAGAGATGGTCGCACCTCCTGCGGCCCGAGGGCGAGGTCCTGAGCGACGGGGGGCGCTTCCGCGACGAATACGATCAGGCTGTCGAGGTGACGTTCCGGACGCACAGGCTGGCCGACTACCGCCTCGTCGAGCAGAACTTCTACTACCCGAAACACGACTTCCTCCAGCGCTGCCCCGTCCTGCTCATTCCCTGCGCGCATGCCTTCGGGGATGAGACGGCGCGCGGCGTCATCCACCACCGGATCACGTTCTGGAACACCGAAGCTCCGCCACGACACGGCAAGCTCCAGATCGAGGACTTCGGCGCCGAGAGCATGAACGTCAAGCGGCAGCTGGAGGCCAAGGCCGGCAACCTCGACACATTCGCGCGGGGCATGAGCTACGCGCCGCACACGGAGGTATCACGATGAGTGGGCCGGATCTCTTCTCGCCTGAGTTCGCACGGGATCCGTATCCGCTCTACCGGGTGATGCGCGACGAGTACCCGCTGTACTTCCACGAGGGCACCGGGGCCTACGTCCTGTCCCGCTACGAGGACGTCGATTTCGCGCTCAGGAACCCCGTCTTCACGACGCGCAGCTACGCGCAGCAGATCGAGCCGCTCCTCGGCCGCACGATCGTACAGCTCGACGGGAAGGAGCACGCCGCGCAGAGGAACCTCATCGGCCCTTCGTTTCAGGCCGTCAACATCCGCAAGAAGTTCCTCGGTCTGATCGAAGAGACTGCGCGCACGCTCATCGACCGGTTCCGCGAGCGAGGCGAAGTCGAGCTCATCGGCGAGTTCGTGGCCGACTTCCCCGTGGGCATCCTTGCGGGCCTCCTCGGGCTGCCGCCGGCCGAGAAGGGCCGCTTCCGCACCTGGTACACGTCGCTGCTGCGCTTCGGCCTGAACCTGACGGGAGACCCCGAGGTGAGCCGGGCCGGCTTCGAGGCGCGCGACGAGCTCGACGCCTATTTGCGGCCGCTCATCCTCGAGCGGCGCGGGAACCCGGGGGACGACCTCCTGTCGATGCTGGCAAGCGTCGAGGTCGATGGTCAGGGCTTGGGCGACGACGAGATCTGCCGCTTCGGCATGCTGATGATCTTCGCCGGCGGCGAGACCACCGAAAAGACCCTGGCCACCTGCTTTCGCAACCTCGTCTCGCATCCGGAGCAGCTCGCCACCGTGCGCGCCGACCGCAGTCGGATCGAGCGGGCGATCGCCGAGTCGATCCGGTACACCGCGCCGACGCACATGGTGCCGCGGCGGACCTCTGCCGAGATCGGGGTCAGCGGAGGGACGATCCCGGCCGAGTCGGAGGTTCTCTGCTTCCTGGGTTCGGCGAACCGCGACGAGCGCCACTACGAGCGGCCCGAAGTGTTCGACATCGACCGCAAGGAGGTCGACCCCGAGCGCGCCTTTAGCGGCGCGGCAAACCACCTGGCCTTCGGAGCCGGCCGGCACTTCTGCCTCGGGGCGACGCTATCGAAGTTCGAGGTCCAGGCGGCCATCCAGCAGCTGCTCGACGCGATGCAGGACATCCGGTACGCAGACGGCGCCGCGCCGCCGGACACGGGCCTGTTCCTGCGGGGACCGAAGGAGATGCGCCTGCGTTTCACTCCTTGCTAATTCCGTTTAACATCAATATAACGCCTTTGTGGCGACGAAGCGAAAGCCGGGCCGGAAACCCAAGCCGCGGAGTCATGTGCGCGGCGCGCTGCTCGGCGTCAGGCTGACGAAGCTGGAGTACGCGGCGATCCGGCGAGCTGCGAAGCCGAAGGAAGCGGCGACGTGGGCGAGGGAATTGCTGCTCGCGGCGGTCAACTGGACGGACCCGAGGTCGATACGATGAGAGGGCCGCGACCTGGCCTACACTCAATAGAGGCTGCCTAGCGAGCAGCTGAGCTGCCGATCCTCCGGACAAATGTTGATTTTTTGAGCTTTTTCATCGGATTCGGCGCTTCAAGCGCGCCGGACGGCCCTTGGCGCCAAAAACGGCCGCGTAGGATGCCCTAGGCGGGGCGATCGGCGGCCAGGATGAGCTTCTGGGTCCCCGGAATCGACGAAAAAATGGCGAAACTGTGGATGGGCCGCTGCGGCCGGATCTCTCATCTCGCGCTCTCGACAAGCTCGCGACACAACTTCACCCGGCTCCTCCACGCGTCCTGGCCGGCGGGGTCCGCTCGCATCGCTTCGAGCTGCGGCGCATCGCATCCAAGGCGGTACAGACCGAAATGCGTCGCCCGACTGGCGAGGGCGGCTTGGCGGGAGCCGGCCGGATCCTTGACGATCTCGGCGCGCAGATAGCGAAGATTCGTGTCCCGCTCGGACGCGACCGCCGATCGGAACGCGGGGTCGGCGTCGTCTCCGAGGACGTCGTCGATCGAGGCGGCCTTCTGCGTCAACAGGGTCGCAATCTCGGGATCGGACATCGTGCCGCCGTAGCGGCGGAAGAACTCGATCCAGGGTCGGTCGTCGGTGATGAGGTCGGCGTCGCCCGCCCACTGCGCGACGCCGTTGCGATCGAGGAGATAGGTTCCGAGGAGCGCTTCCGGAGTCTCGAAGTAGGCGTCGTTCAGGCTCGCTCTCGTGTTCGGAGCAGCGTACGCGGCGCGCAGCCGCGTGCCGTCGAGCCGGAGCGGCCGGTCCGATCCGATGAGGACCGCGTCGCGGATCGACGGCTGCCAGAGCTCTACGTACGGGAAGGCCTCGAGGAAAGTCCGCGCCGTCGCCTTCGCCGATGCCAGGCTCTGCGAGTGGAGGGGGAGCCACTGCGCGACCACCCCGCCGGGCTCGAGATGGGCGCGACAGAGCCGGTAGAAGTCGAGCGTGTAGAGGTGAACCGACCCGGCGACGATGGGCGGCGGCGGCTCGGCGGTGATCACCCCGTAGCGCCGGTCGGATAGCTCCAGGAAATGGCGTCCGTCGGCGTGCACGATGTTCACTTTGGGATCGCGACGGATCGA
The DNA here is from genome assembly GCA_043740355.1 of Acidobacteriota bacterium. GTDB lineage: Bacteria > Acidobacteriota > Polarisedimenticolia > Polarisedimenticolales > DASRJG01 > DASRJG01. The sequence goes on from JAYUCM010000312.1 coordinate 3,498, forward strand.
CCGATTCTCGCGATCGAATACCGGGAGCGCCGCGAGCACCGACTCGCTGAGGTCGACGGCGTCGATGGCCGTGACGGAGTCGTGCGAGGCGAGTGCCCCGAGCGTGATCCCGGTTCCGACGCAGATGACGAGTCCCCGCGTAGGCTTTGGGGCCAACAGTGCCGGGAGGTGGCCTTCGGCGGCCATGTAGCGCCAGACCCGCTTGACCGTCGCGGTCATCGAGATTCCGTTGACGAGGACGCTCTTGGCGTCGGGGTCGCGAAAACCGTACCCGCGGCGCACGACCGCGACCGTGTCGGTTGCGCCCTCGTTGTAGAAGAGCGTCGGTCCCAGGTCATCACGCGATCGCTCGGGGCGGGAGAACGCCTCGACGAAGGGGCCCCGCGGGAGGAAGACGGCAACCGCGCAGGCCGCGGCGATCGCGATCGAGGTCCACAGCTTCGCATCGCGCCCCCAGGCGACGGCTGCTGCGATCGCGCCGGAGACGGCGCCGCACGTTGCCAGGAGGGCGAGCGCGCGGGACGCTCCGAAGGCGGGCAGGAGCCACAAGCCCGCCGCGAGCGCTCCCACGATCGAGCCGAGCGTGTTGGCGGCGTAGACGGTGCCGACCGCGTTCCCGGGCCGCTCTGCGTCTCCCGAAAACAGGCGGACCGCAAGGGGAAGCGACATCCCTGAAAGGACCGTCGGCGGGATGACCACGGGCCCTGCGCGGAGGAATCCGTTCCAGAGGAACGGCGCGAGCCCGCCCCCCTCGGGAGGGAGGGCGAGAACGCCCGGAAGCCACACGACGCTCGAGGCCACGTAGCTGCCGGCGGCGAGCTGCACGACGGCGAGAGCGGTCAGCGCGTCGTCGATCCTGTGCCCGAATTGCGCAAGCACCAGCGCGCCCAGCACGAGGCCGAGCAGGAAGAGAGCGAGCATCAAGCTGAACGAGTAAGCATATGAGCGGAGCGGAAGCACGAGCAGCCGCGTCCAGACCACCTCGTAGCCGAGCGCGACGGCGCCCGAGATCGTTGCGACGGCGAGCGCTACGCGCCGCGCGACGATCGTCGGCACGATCGACACCGCGGTGGGATGGCGCCGCGGCGGTTTTGGCTCCCGTTCCGGTGCGCTCTTCCGGGCGTCGATCGTCAGCGCGATCGCGCCGACGAGAGCCGCCAGCCCGGCGCCGAGCCAACCGCTCGAAGACACTCCGACCGATTCGAACAGCACGAATCCTGCGAGCGCGGCGCCTAGGGAGCCGCCGAGCGTATTCGCCCCGTAAAACGTCGCGAGCGGGGCGAGGATCCTTCCCCCGGCGCGCAGCCTGTATTTCATGAGAGCGGGGAGCGTCCCACCCATCAGGATCGTCGGAGGCAAAAGCAGCGCGGCGGTGATCCCTGCTTCGACGAGGAAGCCCAAGGGTCCCGGGCCGGCGCCGCGCACCGGTGCCAAAAGCGCGCTTCGGCCGTAAGCGAGGAGCCCCACCGCGAGGGCGCCCGTGGCGCCGACCCCGAGCTCGAGTACGGCGTAGAGGCGCAGCGGGCGCGAGGAGCGATCCGCGACCCGCCCGAAAAACGCGGCGCCCACGGCGAGACCCCCGAGAAACGTCGCGAGCGTCAGGGACGTCGCCGTCACCGCGTTGCCGACGTAGAGCGTCAGCTCCCGACGGAAGACGGTCTCCAGAACGAGCGAGGCGACGCCGGAGAGGAAGAACAACCCGAGGACGATCACCGGGCGATTGTAAGCGTCTAGCCAACTGCGCCCGAACACTATTATCCTTCCGCCCCTCCCAGCGACGTTTGGGAGCCGAGGTGACCGATGGCGCGAAGCGACGTTCCGCTCCACACGATCGGGTTCATGGAGACCCGGCGTCGCGACCTCTGGTGGCTGCAGCCGGCCGTCGTCTTCTCGATCCTGTCCAGTTTCGTCGTCTACGCCACGTGGGCCGCGTTCCAGAACGCGCACTACCATTTCGGGAATTACCTTTCGCCGATGTACTCCCCCGAGATCTGGGGAGACTCGCCGCACGCGCTCCTCGGGCCGAAGCCGGGTTGGTGGCCGGGATGGCTTCCGTTCTCGCCGGCGCTGATCATTCTTCCGTTTCCCGCTTTGTTCCGGTTCAGCTGCTACTACTACCGCGGCGCGTACTACAAATCGATGTGGGCCGACCCGCCGGCGTGTGCGGTCGGCGAGCCCAGGTCGACCTACCTCGGCGAGAACAGCTTCCCGCTGATCCTTCAGAACGTTCATCGCTATTTTCTCTACGCGACGATGCCGTTCCTCGTCTTCCTCGCTCATGACGCATGGGAGGCCATGTGGTTCGCCGACCCGGGGACCGGCGTCCTACGGTTCGGCATCGGCATCGGGACGATCGTTCTCACCGCCAACGTGATTCTGCTGTCCGGTTACAGTTTCGGGTGCCATTCGTTCCGTCATCGCATCGGCGGACATTTCGACACGATCTCACAACACGCGGTGCGCCGGCGGCTCTACGATTGCGCGAGCTGCCTGAACCGCGGCCACATGCGGTGGGCGTGGTGCAGCCTACTGGTCGTGGCGTTCTCCGACGTCTACGTGCGCCTCTGCTCGATGGGGATCTGGACCGACTGGAGACTCCTCTAGATGGCGGAGTACCAGACCGAGACGCACGACGTTCTTGTCGTCGGGGCCGGAGGCGCCGGGCTGCGCGCCGCCATCGAGGCCGCGGCGGCCGGGGCTTCCGTCGGCCTCGTCTGCAAGTCGCTTCTCGGGAAAGCGCACACCGTGATGGCGGAGGGCGGGGTCGCGGCCGCGCTCGCCAACGCGGACGACCGCGACGATTGGAAGGTCCACTTCGCCGACACGTTGCGCGGCGGCCAGTACGTCAACAACTGGAGGATGGCCGAGCTGCACGCGCAAGAAGCGCCTGCGCGCGTCAACGAGCTCGAAGCCTGGGGGGCGGTCTTCGACCGCACGAAGGACGGCCGCATCCTGCAGAGGAATTTCGGCGGCCACCGCTACCCGCGCCTCGCGCACGTCGGCGACCGGACCGGGCTCGAGATGATCCGCACGCTGCAAGACCATGCGATCCACCTCGGGATCCGGGTCTACATGGAGCACACGATCGCCGCGCTTCTGAAAGACGGCGACCGCATCGCCGGGGCCTTCGGCTACGACCGCGAGCGCGGCTATCTCCGCCTGTTCCGCGCCGGCGCGACGGTGATTGCGACAGGAGGCGTCGGGCGCGCGTACTCGATCACGAGCAACAGCTGGGAATACACCGGGGACGGACACGCGCTCGCCTACCATGCGGGCGCGGACCTTATGGACCTGGAATTCGTCCAGTTTCACCCGACGGGCATGGTCTGGCCCCCGAGCGTCCGCGGGATCCTCGTCACCGAAGGCGTGCGCGGCGAAGGGGGCGTCCTCCTCAATAAGGACGGCCGCCGCTTCCTGTTCGACGACATCCCGGGAAACTACCGGGCCCAGACGGCGGACAGCGAAGAAGAAGGATGGCGCTACACGCAAGGGGACAAGACCGCGCGCCGGCCCCCGGAGCTCTTGACGCGCGACCACGTCGCGCGTTGCATCATGCGTGAGGTTCGGGACGGGCGGGGGAGCCCGCACGGCGGTGTCTATCTCGACATCGCATGGATCGCGAAGAGGCTCCCCAACGCCGCCGATCACATCAAGAAGAAGCTCCCCAGCATGTACCACCAATTCAAGCAGCTCGCCGGCATCGACATCACGAAAGAGCCGATGGAGGTGGGTCCCACGACGCACTACGTCATGGGTGGGATCAGAGTGGACGGGGACACGCAGATGTCGACGGTGCCCGGCCTGTTCGCTGCGGGGGAGTGCGCGGCCGGCCTCCACGGGGCGAATCGCCTTGGCGGCAATTCACTTTCGGACCTCCTCGTGTTCGGGAAGCGCGCCGGAGAGCACGCCGCCGCTTTCGCGGGGGCGCGTCCCGCCCCTTTGGTCGACGAGGCCGATATCGAAGCCGCGGCGTCCCGCCTGCTGGCACCTTTCCATCGGGAGGGCGGGGGAGAGGGCCCGTACCGCATCCAGCACGAGCTGCAAGCGCTCATGCAGGAGAAGGTCGGGATCGTCAGACGCGAGGCCGAGATGATCGAAGCGCTTCACGGGATCGAGCGGCTCTTCGCGCGGGCGGCCCGCGTCGGCGTGACCGGAAACCGCGAGTACAACCCCGGCTGGCACACGGCCATCGACCTCGTTTCGATGCTCACCTGCGCCGAGGCGATCACGCGCTCGGCGTTGATGCGCAAGGAAAGCCGCGGCGGTCATTTCCGCGACGACTATCCGGAGAAAGCGGCGGAGTACGGCACGTTCAACATCCTCTGCCGCAAAGGCGGCGACGGACAACTGGCGATCGTGCGCGAGCCGATCCCGGCGATGCGCCCCGATCTAAGACAGATCATCGAGGAGAACGCGTGAATCCTTCGGCGACGTTTCGCATCTGGCGCGGCGACCGCCAATCCGGCGCCTTCAAGGACTACACAACGCCGGTCGTGGAAGGCATGGTCGTCCTCG
>JAYUCM010000313.1:0-3304 GCA_043740355.1 Acidobacteriota bacterium
CACCTCGTCGCCGCGGGTCTCGCGGTTTCGCGCGGCCGCGGAGCGGAAGCTGCGGGAGAACTCGATCAGGCCGTCTCGCTTGAGCCGAACTCTCCGGGACTCCTGGCACAGGGAGCGTCGCTGCTTGCCCTCCTGGGGCGCCGCACCGAAGCCGACCGCTTGGCGCGGCGCTCGCTCGAGCTCGATCCCCGGCAGCTCGAGGCCGCCCGCGTTCTCGCGGATCTGGCGGCGTCGCGCTCGTTCGGACCGAAGGCGGATCCCTCCGCGCGGGCCGAGGCGATTCGGCTCTACGAGCGGTTGTCGGTCGAAGACAAGATCGCCCCGGACGAGACCTGGTCGGCGCTCGCACGTCTCAAGCTCGCGTCCGGTGACGGCGACGGCGCGGTCGCGGCGGCGCGCAATCTCCTCTTGCGGCGGCCCGGCGACGAGAACGCGCTGCGCCTTCTCGATCAGGCGTTCGTTACGGCCGGCCGCACGAAGGAGGCCCTCGAGACGACGCTGGGGTGGATCAAGACCCATCCGGACGGCAGCGACGATCTTCTGCCTCTCGTCGTCGAGATGGCCCGTGAGACGGGGCAATGGGAGCTGATCGAGTCGACGTGCGACGGGATTCTCGCAACGAACGCGGACAACACTCGCGCTCGCGCCCTCCGTGGCGAGGCGCGGCTGAGACAGGGACGACCCAAAGAGGCCCTCGAGGATCTCGAGCTCGCGCGCGCATCGAGCCAGAGCGATCCGATGGTGCGCCTCCACATCGCAGCCGCCTATCAATCGCTCAACCGGTTGGCCGACGCGACGCAAGTGGCCAAGAGCTTGGCGTCCGAGTACCCGGACAACTCGTTCGTTCGGATCCTGCTGGCCGAGACGCTCGCGAGGCGCGGCGAGCGCGAGGCGGCGCGCGAGGAGTATGCAACCGCGCTCCGCGGTATCGTGGGCGAGGGCGCCGAAAACGCCGCGAGGCGCGACGAGATCCGGCTGCGCGTCACCGCGATCGACCTTCAGGCGAAGCGATTCGATGTCGCGCGAGCGATGCTGTCCGCCTTGGAGAGGCCGGATACGCCCGAGACGCTCTCGATGCGAGCCCGCGCGGCGCTCGTCTGCGGCGATCCCAAGGAAGCCAAGCGGCTTGCGAAGCTTCTCGGCGCCGCCCAGCCCGTCGAGGGAGCGTTGATCGACGGGGAAGCGGATCTGTCGATGGGACGGGCCGCTCGCGCGGACGATCGTTTCGAGGCGGCGGTCGCCAAGGGAGGGGCCGCAGCGCGGGGGGACGTCGCCGCCATCTTGCGCCGCAACGGCCGCGATGCCGACGCCGAAAAGCAGCTTCGTTCCTGGGTCAGTGCCTCGCCGGCCGACGCCGACGGGCGGCTCTCGCTGGGCGCGTTGCTCGAGCGCAAGGGCCGCCTCGCCGAAGCGGAGATCGAGCTTCGTGAAGCCATTCGCCTCGATGGCCGCTCGGCCGAAGCGCGGAACTACCTCGGCTACAGCTTCGCCGACCGCGGCGAGCGTCTCGACGAAGCGCTCGATTTGATTCGAGCCGCGCTCGTGCTCGATCCGTGGAACGGCGCCTATCTCGACTCGCTCGGGTGGGTCTACCTCAAGCTGGGGCGCCTCGACGATGCGCGCGACCCGCTCGAACGGGCGGCGCGGGAATTCCCCAATGACGCGACGGTCCTCGAGCATCTCGGCGACTACTACGACCGCACGGGGGACGTGGCGCGCGCGAAGGTCTACTGGCGGCGCGCGCTCGAGGCGATCCCGGAAAAGTCCGAATCGCCCGACGGGAAAGAGAGCCTTCAGAAGAAGCTCGACAAGACGCCCGTGGCCAGCGGACCGCCCGCGAATCAGGCGGCCATGGTTCCCCCAGGACCGTGAAGCGCCTTCGGCGCGGGCTGCTCGGCCTGGTCGGCCTCGCGACGGTTGCCTGCGCGACGGTTCACCGCGGCGACGGCGTGCCGGCGGGAGCCGGGCCGCTGGTCGGCGTTTACAGGGCCGCAATCGACGACGGCCACGGCGCGGCGCGAGGTGCCAAGCTGTCCATCTGGGCGGAGCCACCCGACCGGCTTCACGTCGAGCTCATCGCTCCCCTCGGCGGTGTCACCCTCATTCTCGACGCCGGTGGCGGCAACGTTTGCATCGTCGATACGGCTGCGGCGACCGCCTACACGGGGAAGGACGGTCCCGATGCGATCGAGGCGCTCGTCGGCGTGCGCGTTTCGGTTGCGGAAGCCGTCGCCGCGCTGCTCCAAGGCGCTCCCCCCGGCGGTCTGACCGTGACGCGGGCCGGCGGTGCCGAGGGAGCTCTTCCGCGGAAGCTGCGGATCGTGGACGGGGCGCGATCCATCACGCTCGCCCGCATGCGCTATCAGCGAGGGACCACGGATTCTCGCTCGCTGGGGACGGGCGTTCCGCCCAAGCAGTTCCCGGCGCGCCCGATCGAGGATTTCGGAGCTCAGCCCGCCCCTGACCCTGAGCGAGCCGGCGGCGAGCGCTCCAAGCTCCGTTGACAGGAGATAGTGGCGATGTTACGGTACCGCGGCTTTTTGTTAAGTTCGCGGAAGGAAACGACTTCGGGCTCCCGAAGAGCGTTCTCGGCGCTCTTGGCCGGTAGTGGATCGACGCGGTGACATGAAGAACGAGATGAAGGTTTTTTCGGGGAACGGAAACCCTGGACTGGCGCGCGCCATCTGCCACTACCTGCATCTCTCCATGGGTGAATGGAAGCTCTCGCGCTTCTCCGACGGAGAGGTCTACTGCCAGATCCTCGAAAACGTCCGCGGCACCGACGTGTTCGTGATCCAACCGACCTGCCATCCCGTCAACGAAAACATCATGGAACTGCTCATCGCGGTCGACGCGATGAAGCGGTCGTCGGCGGCGCGCATCACCGCCGTGATCCCGTACTACGGGTACGCGCGGCAGGATCGCAAGGACAAGCCTCGCGTTCCGATCTCGGCAAAACTGGTCGCGGACCTGCTCACCGCCGCCGGCGTCGACCGGCTGCTCACGATGGAGCTGCACGCCCCCGCGATCCAGGGATTCTTCGACCTTCCCGTCGATCACCTCTTCGCCGCGCCCGTCCTGCTGGATTGGGTCGAACGCCAGCGCTTCGAGAATCTGACGATCGTCTCGCCGGACGCGGGTGGCGTCGAGCGCGCCCGCGCCTTCGCGAAGAAGCTCGAGGCCGGGCTGGTGATCATCGACAAGCGCCGCGTCGACGCGAACGTCGCCGAGACGATGAACGTCATCGGCGAGGTCGCGGGGCGCACGTGCGTCATCGTGGACGACATCGTCGACACCGCGGGCA
>JAYUCM010000314.1:0-3303 GCA_043740355.1 Acidobacteriota bacterium
GTGATGCCCGTATAGAAGAGGATGCGCTCGGTGGTGGTGGTCTTACCGGCATCGATGTGGGCCATGATGCCGATGTTCCGAGTCCTCTCCAGAGCTACCTGGCGCGCCATTCCAAAGATCCATGCGCCCCCGGGATGAGCCGGGTCGCGTTATTGGGACATTCTGCTTTTTCCTACAGAGCTTCGTTCTTCGAGAAGCTCTGTAGGAAAAAGCAGAATGTCCCCATTACCATCGATAGTGCGCGAAAGCCTTGTTGGCCTCCGCCATCTTGTGCGTGTCTTCTTTCTTCTTGAACGCCCCGCCGCGGAGCGCGGACGCGTCCAGAATCTCGTTCGCGAGCTTCTCGCGCATGGATTTCTCGGAGCGTTCGCGCGAGTAGGAGATCAGCCACCGGACACCGAGCGCGGTGCGCCGCTCCGGCCTCACCTCGATCGGAACCTGGTAATTCGAACCTCCGACCCGCCGCGACTTCACCTCGAGGAGAGGCTTGACGTTGTCGACGGCCTTGCGGAAGATCTTGACCGGATCGTCCTTGGCGCGCTCTTGCACGAGCCGCATCGCGCCGTAGAAGATCGACTCGGCGGTCGACTTCTTGCCGTCGTACATCAGGCAGTTGATGAATCGCGTGACCAGAGGCGACTGGTACACCGGGTCCGGCAGAACCTCGCGCTTCGGTATGTTTCCGCGTCGGGGCATCGGGCTCTCCGTTAAGTCTTCGGCCGCTTCGCGCCGTACTTGGAACGGCTCTGGCGGCGGCCCTCCACGCCCATCGCGTCGAGGGTCCCGCGAATGACGTGGTAGCGAACTCCGGGAAGGTCCTTCACGCGGCCTCCCCGGATCATGACGATCGAGTGCTCCTGCAGGTTGTGGCCCACGCCCGGGATATAGGTCGTGACCTCGATCCCGTTGGTCAGGCGGACGCGCGCGACCTTGCGGAGCGCGGAGTTCGGCTTCTTCGGCGTCGAGGTGTAGACGCGGACGCACACACCCCGCTTCTGGGGGCAGCGCACGAGCGCCGGACTCTTGGTTCGCGAGCGCTGCGCTTCGCGGCCAACGCGGATCAACTGGCTGACTGTCGGCACAAACCACTCCTCACCCGGAATACCGGGCGAAAAACTCGGAGATACTAACAGAACTCCGGGAGCGCGGTCAAGACTGCGGTCCCCTCGTTCCGGCTCGCGCTCATGCCGTCTTCCCGGGTTCCTGCTGCCCGGTCGCCTCTGCGGCTGCGGCTCTGAGCATTTCGGCGAACCGGTCGGTATCCAAATCGGCCTCGGGCTCGACCATGTCCTCGCCCATCTCTTCATCCATCGGCGGCGGCCCGTCCTCGGGGATCTGGATTCCCGAGTAGATCCCCATACCCGTTCCGGCGGGGATCAAGCGACCCATGATGACGTTTTCCTTGAGCCCCCGGAGGCGGTCGACCTTCCCCGAGATCGATGCCTCGGTGAGGACACGGGTCGTCTCCTGAAAGCTGGCCGCCGAGATGAACGAATCGGTCGACAACGAGGCCTTGGTGATGCCCAGGAGCAACGGCCGCCCGCGAGCGGGAGCCCCGCCGGCCGCCAGCACGCGCTCGTTTTCTTCGACGAACCGGAAACGGTCGACCTGCTCGTCCACGATGAACTCGGTGTCGCCGACGTCCTCGACCTTGATCCAGCGCATCATCTGGCGGATGATCGTCTCGATGTGCTTGTCGTTGATGTTGACGCCCTGGAGGCGGTAGACCTCCTGGATCCCGTCGAGCAGGTATTTCTGCAGCTCGCGCTCGCCCAGAATCTCCAGGATCTTGTGCGGATCCTTCGGGCCGTCGGTGAACGCGTCTCCGGCCCGGACGCGCTCCCCTTCTTGGACGTTGACGTGCAGCCCCTTGGGGACAGCGTACTCGCGCTCTTCGCCGTCGTCGGTCCGGATGACGATCTTGCGGGACCCTTTGACGATCTCGCCGTAGTGCACGGTGCCGTCCACCTCCGCCATCACCGCCGGGTCCTTGGGGTGCCGCGCCTCGAAAAGATCCACGACGCGCGGTAGGCCGCCCGTGATGTCCTTGGTCTTGGTCGTCGCGCGCGGGATCTTCGAGAGCACGTCGCCTTCGCGGAGCGGCTCGCCGTCTCGCACCATGATGATCGCGTGCAGCGGCATGAGGATCTTCCGGAGGGCGTGGCCCTTCGCGTCGAGCACGAGCAGCTGCGGGTGCTTCTTCTCGTCCTGGGACTGCACGATGACCTGCCGCGAGAACCCGGTGACCTCGTCGACCTCCTCCTGCATCGTGACGCCGGCCTCGATGTCCTGGAACTTCACGGTTCCCGGGACGTCGGTCAGAATCGCGTAGGTGTACGGATCCCACTCGGCCAACTTCGTGCCGCCCTCGACGGCGTCGCCGTCCCGAACCTCGAGAACCGCTCCGTACACGACCGTGTAGCGCTCGCGCTCGCGTCCGTCGCGGTCGTGGATCACGAGCGATCCGTTGCGGTTGATCGCGACCGGCTTTCCGTTCCGGTTCACGACCGACTTGATGTTGTGGTACCTGACCGTGCCGGCGTTGCGGCACTCGATCGACGATTGCTCGTCGATGCGGGCCGTGCCGCCGATATGGAAGGTCCGCATGGTCAGCTGCGTCCCCGGCTCGCCGATCGATTGCGCGGCGATGACGCCCACCGCCTCGCCCAGCTCGACGAGGCGCCCTGTGGCCAGGTTGCGCCCGTAGCAGCGGATGCACACCCCGCGTTTCCATTCGCACGTGAGAACCGAGCGGATGCGGACGCTCTCGATGCCCGCGTCCTGCACGGCGGTGGCCAGGTCCTCGTCGACCAGATCGTTCCGCTCGACGATGACCTCGCCGGTCAACGGATCCTTGACGTCCTCCAAGGCGACGCGGCCGACGATGCGGTCCCTCAGCTCCTCGATGATCTCGCCGCCCTGCTCGATGCGCGTGACCTCGATCCCCTCGATGGTCCCGCAATCTTCCTCGGAGATGATCACGTCTTGCGACACGTCCACGAGACGCCGGGTGAGGTAGCCGGAATTCGCGGTCTTCAGCGCCGTGTCCGCCAGACCCTTGCGGGCGCCGTGCGTTGAGATGAAGTACTGGAGGACGTTCAGTCCTTCCCGGAAGTTCGCGGTGATGGGCGTTTCGATGATCTCGCCCGAAGGCTTGGCCATCAGTCCGCGCATTCCGGCGAGTTGGCGCATCTGCTGCTTGCTACCCCGCGCTCCCGAGTCCGCCATCATGAGGATCGGGTTGAACTCGCGACGCTCGCGCTCGATGCGGTTCATCTCGCGGAACATCGCCTCCGACACCCG
>JAYUCM010000315.1:0-3300 GCA_043740355.1 Acidobacteriota bacterium
GAGGATTTGAACCTCCGACCACTTGCACCCCAAGCAAGTGCGCTACCAGGCTGCGCCACGCCCCGACCCGAGCGAAGGCGGCGGCATCTTATACGACGACGAGGCCCAAGCTCTAGGGCTCGAGCGCGGCCTCGAGGCGGGCGGCGACGCGGCGGCTGCGCTCGCGAACGGCGTCGAGATGGCCGTCGGTGCGCGCCAGATCGCCTTTGACGTTGGTCAACGTGGCGAGGGCCTCTTCATAGAGGGCGCGGTAGCGGGCTTCGGCTTCGGCGGCCGCGCTCGGGGGAGCTTCCGGCGACTCGGGACGCGACTCCCCGAACAGCGAGGAGGGCGCAGAGGGCTCCGCGGGTTTCGCCGGTCTTGCAGGCTCTTCGTCGACCGCGATGGTGCGGCGGGCGCGTGAATTCGAGGGCGCGGGGTCGATGATCGTCTCGCGGTCGTCGTCGAGCGCCTTGCGGGCGCCGGCGATGGTGTATTCGTCCTGGTAGAGGAGCTTCTTGATGCGGAAGATGAGGTCGATGTCGGCGCGGTTGTAGACGCGCTGCCCGCTGCGGTTCTTTCCGGAGGCCAGCTGCGGGAACTCGCTCTCCCAGAACCTCAGCACGTAGGGCTGGGTGTCGGTGATCTGACAGACCTCGGCAGCTTTGTAGAAGAGCTTTTCGGGGATCGCAGTCGTCGTCTGTTCCATGGCGTCGCTCCTGCCGGAGTATACGGCGCGCGGGCTTTCGGTCACAACGTGTCTTTGACCCCTTTGCGCCCGTAGTCGTCCTCGATGCGCACGACGTCCTCGAGCTCGGGGGTGGAGACTTCGAACAGCAAGGTGTCGGTCACCGCGCGAAAGCGATGCACCGTGCCGGGCGGGATGTGCCGCGAGTCCCCCGGCTGCATTCTGACGACGGTCTGCTCCTCGCCGCGGCCCAAGACGAGCTCGAGCGTGCCGCTCTGGACGTAGACCGCCTCGTCTTTCTTCTCGTGGTACTGGAGGCTGAGCTGCGATCCGGCCTTGATGAACAGGGCCTTTCCCGCGTACCGGTCGGTTCGGACGAAGCGGATCTCGTAACCCCAGGGCTTGTCGACTCGTGTGGCGCTCATGCCGGCTTCTCCTCGATGTCCCGCACGGCGCGGGCGATCTCGGTGGCCCTGATGGCGTCGCGCACGCGCGGAACCGCCCGCGGCGGACACGATAGCTCGCGAAGCCCCAGTCCGAGGAGCGTCGGGATGAGATCGGGATCGGCGGCCATCTCACCGCACAAAGAGACCGGGATGCCGGCCGCCTTCCCCGCGCGCACGGCGAAACGGATCATGCGCAGCACGCCCCGATGTCTCGGTTCGTACAGCGCGGCAACCGAAGGGTTTCCCCGATCGACGGCGAGGGCGTATTGAATGAGGTCGTTCGTCCCGAGGCTCAGGAAATCCACCTCGCGGGCCAAGAGGTCCGCGGTCATCGCCGCGGCCGGAGTTTCGATCATCGCGCCCAAGGGCACGTCGGGGCGGCAAACGGCGCCCCCCGAGCGAAGCCCCGCGGCTTCGCGGGCGAGGATGCGTCGGACCTCCCTCACCTCGTCCACGGAGGTCACTAAGGGCAGCAGGACGCGGATGTTGGCGTGCGCCGAGGCCCGAAGGAGCGCGCGCAGCTGCGGCACGAAGATATCGGGGCGCTTCAAGCACATGCGCAGACCCCGCAACCCCAAGACGGGATTCGCCTCCGCGCGATCGAGGACTTCGTGAAAATACTTTTCGCCGCCGAGGTCGAGCGTGCGGACGACCACCGGATGCGGCGCGACGCGTTCCGCCAGGTCGCGATAGGTGCGGTAGTGGTCCTCCTCGTCCGGCAGATGCGGGGCCCGGGCGACGAAGAGGAACTCCGAGCGGTACAGCCCGATCCCGCGCGCGCCGAAGCGCGTGGCCACGGCCGCCTCGTCCGGAAACTCGACGTTGGCCCGCAGGACGATCTCGACGCCGTCCAGCGTGACCGCGGGGAGGTCTCTTGTCTCCGCCCAGGCGTCCTCGCGCGACACCCAGAGGTCGTGCTGCGCCCGCGCTTCGACGAGGCGCGCGCTGTCGGGGTCGACCACGACCTCGCCGCGATCGCCGTCGACGACGACGATCTCGCCCACCCTTACGCCACGGGCGACGTCGCCCAGACCGATGACGGCGGGGAGGCCGAACGCCTGGGCCAGAATCGCGGTGTGGCTGGTCGGCCCGCCGAGATCCGCCGCGAGCGCGACGACGCCGTCCCGGGCCAACGCCACGGTGTCGGACGGGCCGACGGATTGGGCGACGACGACGATGGGGCCGTCCGGCGGCGGGGCGTCGTTTCCCGGCGCGGGCTCGAGCAGCCGCACCAGCCGGCGCTGCACGTCGCGCAGATCCCCCGCCCGATCGCGCAGGTAGCGGTCTTCGATGCTCTCGAACCGGGTCAGGTAGGCGTCGATCGTCGCGTGGACCGCGAACGACGCCGAGACCCCTTCCGCGCGCACGCGCTGCTCGACCTCGGCGACGAGCGCCGGATCGTCCACGAGCAGCGTCTGCGCGTCGAGAATCGCCGCGTAGCTTTCTCCCAGCGTGTTGGCGAGACGGAACTTCAGCCGGTGCATCTCTTCACGGGCGCCGGCGCGGGCCGCCTCGAAACGTTGGAGCTCGTCGGCGGGAGTCTCGCCGGATCGCGGCGTCCGCGTGGGCGAAGCTTCCGCCTCCGGATGCCACGGGAGCGCGCGGCCGACCGCGACTCCGGGAGACGCGGCCACGCCGTGAAACACGTGCGCCACTACGCGTCCTCGCCGAAGCGCCCGTGGACGAGCTCGGAGAGCTCCCGTCCGGCCTCCCCCTCGTCCTCGCCTTGAATCGTCAGGTGGAGCTTCGTCCCCTTCGACGCCGCGAGCGTCAGGAGGCCAAGGATCGATTTTCCGTCCACGCGCGTGCCGGCCCGCGACACCGTCACGCGCGACGCGAAAGCGCTGGCCACGTGCACGAACTTCGCCGCCGCCCGCGCATGCAGGCCCAGGCGATTGACGATCGTGATCTCGAGCGTGTTCATCGCCTCGCCGTGTCCTTAAGGCCCGACGCGTTTTTCGAGGACTTCGGAGGCGACCTGAATCGCGTCGCGGCCCTGCTGCGCGATCCGCCGCACCGTCTCGTTGAATCCATCGACCGCCTGCAGGTTCGCGAACTTGATGAGCATGGGCAGGTTGACGCCCGTCACGACGTCGACGCGGCCCGGCTCGAGCAGCGACAGGGCGACGTTCGACGGCGTCCCGCCGAACATGTCGGTCAGGATCAACACCCGTCCCTCGACGGCGA
>JAYUCM010000316.1:0-7995 GCA_043740355.1 Acidobacteriota bacterium
TTCCTCTGCTTGACGGCCTCGATGGCCGAATCGTTGAACATGGGATTCGACGAGCTGAGCACGGTCACTTCGTTGACGTTGCCTTCTTTGTCGATGACCGCCTGGAGGATGACCTTGCCTTCGATGCGGGCACGGCGCGCGATGTCCGGATAGTCGGGATCGACTTTCTTGATGATGACGGGAAGGACGACGTCGCCGGTCGGCAGGATCGGCTCGTCCGATCCGACCCCACCCACGACACCGCCGACCACGCCACCGACGACGCCGCCGGGAACGCCGCCGGGAACGCCGCCCACGACGCCACCCTCGACGCCTTCATCTTCGGGGGCGGAAGGGGCCTCGGGGACGACTTCGGGGGTCACCTGCGGCTGGATGACCTCCTGCTGGACGGGCTTGACCTCTTCGGTCTTGGTCTTCGGCTTGGACGATCCCGCGGGGGGCGGAGGGGGAGGAGGCGGAGGAGGAGGCGGCGCCGCCCCGATGAAGGAGATCATGATGTCGGGGTCTTGCACGGCCTGCACGATCAGGTACGAAGCGCCGAGGATGAGAGCGAGGACCAGGACGTGCGCACCGATCGCGATGGGAAACGACCACTTGCTGTGGTCCCCCGGCTTTTCGGTGGTGCTCTCGAGCATCGAATCGAACATCGCCTGTCCCTCGCGTGCCCTGGGGGTGTCTAGCCCGACTTCGCCTTGGCCGCCTGAGCTTTGCGGAGATCGATCGCCCGCTTCTGGTACTCATCCGCCTTCGCGTAGGCCTGTCCCGCCTCTTCGTTCTTGCTGACCATGGCCAGAGCCTTCGCCTTCTCTCGGTAGATCAAATTGATGTAGGAGAGGGCCTCGAAATAGTCCGGATCGATCGCCAGCGCCTTGTCGAGCGCCTTGATCCCCTTGTCGACGACCTGCTCGCGCTCTGCTTGCGACACGGCCACGCCGCCATGATACGAGCGCGCCCAGCAGTTGACCCCGAGCGTGTACCAGGTTTCCTTGTTGGTCGGGTCCATGTTGGCGCGCTTCTCGAAATATTCGAGCGCCTTCGAGAAATCGCCCTTCCGCTCATACAGGGTCGCGATCTGGTTGATCAGCGCGAGATCGTTGGGACGCGAGGTGAGCTGCTTTTCGAGGTAGGCGATCGCCTTGTCCTTCTCGCCGGCCGAATCCAGGAAGCTCAGGTAGAACTTCTCGGTCTTCTCGCGAACGTCCGGGCTCGGCGCCGGCAGCTCCAGGGTTCTCTCGAACGCGGCCAAGCCCTTCTCCGCGTATTCCTTGTCCTTCGGATGCTCCGAGCCGGGGTGGTAAAGGGCCAGGTACGAAACGGCCATCAGGTAATTCCCATCCCAGCTCTTCGGATCGAGCTTGAGGAGCTGGTCGTATTGCTTGATCGCCTCTTCGTACTTTTGGGCGGTGTAGAGCTCGTTCCCCTTCTTCAGAAGAATGCGCTCTTTGAAGCTCCCGCATCCCGGCCCCAAAACGATCGCCGCGACGATCGGCAACGTCAGCCACGAGCGACTCGTCTTCATATCCTCTCCCGTTCCGTCAGCATCTTCCGGGTAGCCTCTGTGCAGCGCCAGGATCGTGGCTGGCGCGTGCTGCGTGAACCCCGCAATCGACCCCGTCGTGCCCACCCTCTCCGGCTATCGGCAAAGGAAGCTCCGGATGGTATCGCAACCCCTCGCGTAGGCCAACAGGGGACACGCCCTTTTTCGTCTATTCGAGCGAGCCGCCGCAGCTCGAGCCGGCGCCCGCGGTGCAGCCGAAGCAGTGGAGACCGGTGCGCACACGTCGCGACAGGTCGTTCCCGGCCAGGAGACTATCCAGGGTGCGAGGCGCACCATGGTCGACGGGCAGGGCGAGCATCTGATTGAAATCGCAGTCATAAAGGGTGCCGTCCCACCCGACCGACAGGTAGGTGCGGCACATCACGCCGCCCGCGGCCGCTGGGTTGAACGAGCGTACGAGCAGATCCATGTAGCGCTCGGTGTTGCCGGTCCTTTCGAGAAATTCCAGGAACCGGCTGATCGGCATGTTCGCGATCGCGTGGAGGTGATCGAAGACGATACCGAAGCGGGACCCCAGCTCGCGCCGGTAGTCGCGCTCGAGCGAGGACTGCGACCCCGGAAGGAAGGCGCCGACGGGATTGTGGACGAGGTCCAGCACGAGTCCCGTCCCCTTCCCGTACCCGGCATCGTTGAGCTTCCTGAGCGCCGCGATGCTCTTTTCGAAGACACCGTCCCCTCGCTGGGCGTCGGTGCCGGCACGGCGAAAGGACGGAAGCGAGGCGGTGACCTCGACCCCGCGTTCGGCCAGATACTCGACAAGGTCGGCCTGTCCCGGGAGCGTGAGCACGGTGAGGTTGCAGCGGTCGATGATCCGCCGGCCCAGCTGTGCCGCCTCGTCGACCAGGAACCGGAACTGCGGGTTCAGCTCGGGGGCCCCCCCCGTGATGTCGAGCGTTGCGATGTCGTGGCGGCGGAGCAGCTCGATCACTTTGACGGCCGTTTCCCGCGACATCGCCTCCCGCCGGTCGGGTCCCGCATCGACATGGCAGTGAGCACACGTTTGGTTGCAGAGCTTGCCGACGTTGACCTGGAGCTGGTCGATCCGCCCCGTCGTCAGGAGCGGCAACCCGTGCGTGACGAGCGCGTCGTCGAACGGCGGGGCGCCGGTTCGCGCGAGCGTCCGATGCTGCTCGTCGGTGGCAGCGAGCGGATGCCGGCTGGCCTGCAGCGAGGGCACGAGCTTACATCCCGACTTTCTGCGCAATGTTCCGCATCTGAACGCCGTGAACCAGCGAAGACCCGCCGCGAATGGCGGTGGCGACGTGGACGGCCTCGGTCATCTGATCGAGGTCGGAGCCCTTCTCGAGGCATGCGTTCGTGTACGCGTCGATGCAGTAGGGACACTGCACGGTATGCGCCACGGCGAGGGCGATCAGGGCCTTCTCGCGCTCGGTCAACGCGCCGTCGGCAAAAACGGCTGTGTAGTAGTCCAAGAACTTCGTCCATAGCTCCGGGCTGTTCTTTCCCATGTCGCCGAACTTCGCGAGATCGTGTGGGCAGTAGTACGTGTCCATCCCGTTCCCCTCCAGGGGCGAGCCGCTCAGAAACCGGCGAGCGCCGTTAAGAATAGCCTGAACGGCTTGAACGGCGACCGGCCCGAACCTACGATGACACCACCCGCCACGAGGAGCGACCCATGACGATCTACGGCACGCCGGGCAGTTTGGATCGCATTCAGCACGTCGCGATCGCGGTAACCGACATCGACTCGACGGTTGCCTGGTACACGTCGAACTTTCGCTGCGCGGTCGCCTATCGGGACGCGTCATGGGCCCTGCTCGACTTCGCCAACCTCCAACTGGCCTTGGTGATTCCCGAGCAGCACCCGCCGCACATCGCGTTCACCAGCCCTTCGGCTGAGAAATTCGGCGCGCTGACGACCCACCGTGACGGGACGCGCTCGATCTACGTGAACGACCCGGCCGGGAACTCCGTCGAAATCATGGCTGCGGATTGAGCGGCTCGCCCCAAAAGATCCGGGGCCTCCGAGCGATCGCGCTCGCGATGCGGTCCTGGCGGACCGCCTCCGTGGCGCTGATGTCGTTTTCGTCCGGCCTCCCCTTGGGCTTGGTGTACGTCGCGATCCCGGATTGGATGCGGTCGATCGGCGTGGACATCAAGGTGGTCGGGCTGATCACACTCGCTCAAGCCCCCTGGTCGTTCAAGGTGCTCTGGGCCCCGCTGCTCGATCGATACGTGCCCCCGTTCCTCGGCCGGCGGCGTGGATGGGCAGCGATCGCTCAAGTCGCTCTCTTCGTGATCACGCTCGGGCTGGCCGGTGTCGCCGGTCATCCGGACTCGCCCTGGGTGATCGCCGCCCTGGCGCTAGCGATCGCTTTCGCCGCGGCGACCCAGGACATCGCCGTGGACGCCTACGCGGTCGATGTCCTGCGGCCGGACGAGCAGGGCGTGGCGGTGGGGTTTCGCACGGCTGCCTATCTCATGGCGATGCGCCTCGCCGGGGCTTTCGCGATCACGCTCGCGGCGTGGTGGTCGTGGCGCACGGTCCTCGTCCTGATCGCCTTTTCGTATCTCGGCCTGCTGGTCGCAACCGCGCTCGCCCCGAAGCCGGAGGAGGCCGACGAACCTCCGCGCTCGCTGCGCGACGCGGTCTGGCAGCCGTTCGTCGGGTTCCTCTCGCGCCCTCTCGCCTTGGAGATCCTGGCCTTCGTCGTGCTCTACAAGCTCTCCGACGTGATGGCGAATGCCCTGCTCCGGCCGTTCCTGCACGACATGGGCTACAACCAGGTCGATCGAGGCGTGATCCTCGGGATGGTGACCTGGGCGAGCACCGCGCTCGGCGCGTTGCTCGGCGGGGTCCTCACGACGGGGCTGGGTGTCGGCCGCTCGCTGTGGGTCTTCGGCATCGTGCAGTCGCTATCGAACATCGGCTACGTCGTCGTGGCGTTGAGTCCGGTCAACCGTCCGCTGATGCTGGCGGCCACCGGCTTCGAAACGCTGACGTCGGGGATGGGAACGGGGGCGTTTTCCGTGCTGCTTCTGCGACTGACGCAGAAGCGCTTCTCAGCGACGCAGTATTCGCTGATGTCGAGCCTGTTCGCGCTCCCGCGCATCGTCTCCGGCCCGATCGCCGGGATCGCCGTCGACGCCGTCGGGTGGGTGGCCTATTTCTGGTTCGCCGTAGCGGCGGGGATACCCGGGCTGTTCTTCCTGCGGCGCTTCGCCCCGTGGGGGGGCCAGGAGCCGGACCTCGAGGTCGACGAGCGGCACGAGGGGGTTCCGATCACATTGCGGCTGCTTGCGGCCCGAGGGATCGCTGCCGGGCTTGCCCTCTTCCTGGCCGGAGCCTTCCTTTCGGCGACTCTGACCGCTTTGAAGGGGATGCGCGCGACGCCGCCGAAGGCGTTCGACCTCGTGACGCCGCTCGCGGCGTTGGCACGGATGGACACGGTCGGAGACGGGGTCCGGCTGTTCGGGCTTCTCCTGGTGGGGGCGGTCGGCGGTCTGTTCACCGCCGCGGTGCTCGCCGCCCGGCGGGGCGGGAACCGCACCGTGTCCTGATGGCCCCACCGCGTCGTTGACTCCTTTCGCCGCATCCTCTCTAATCGGCAGGTTCAGGGGGCCGGTTCCACTCACAAGGGATGCTTGGAGAGGAGGACGGCGCGTTGGCACCCGCCTATGCAGTCGCACTGATCACCGGCGCCTCGAGCGGCATCGGCTTCGAGATGGCGCGCCGCCTGGCCGGCGAAGGGACCAAGGTCGCCCTCGTCGCTCGGCGTAGGGACCTCCTCGACGGGCTCGCGGGAGAGATCCGCTCCGCGGGCGGTACCGCCATCGCCATTCCGTGCGACGTTCGCGAGAGGATGCCCATGCATGCGGCCGTCGCCGAGACCGTCCGCGAGCTCGGGCCGATCGATCTCTTGATCGCGAATGCCGGCGTCGGCCACGTCATTCCCGCCGACACGTTCGACGCGGCGCTGTTCGAAGACACGATCCGCACGAACCTCCTCGGGCCCGTCTACGCGGTCGAAGCGGCGCTGCCGTCCATGCTGTCCCGCCGGGCGGGGCATATCGTCGGCGTATCGAGCCTCGCCGCCTACCGGGGCTTTCCGATGACGCATGCCTATTGCGCGAGCAAGTCGGCGTTGAACGCCTTTCTCGAAGGCCTGCGCGCGGAGATTTTCGATCACGGCGTTCGCGTCACCACCGTCTGCCCCGGTTTCGTCCGCACGCCGATGACCGTGAGGAACACCGGCGCGATGCCGTTCCTGCTCGAGCCCGACGAAGCGGCGCGCCGCATCTTGCGGGCTGTGCGTGCCGGCCGCCGCGTCTACAACTTTCCTTGGCCGATGGCGGCCCTGATGACGTTGGTCCGGCTGCTCCCGGACGGCGTGCTCGACCGCGCGGTGCGCTCCGCGCGATCGTTCGAGTGAAAGAGCGGTCGAGAGTCCCTGCGACCGCCCGGTCGCCCTTGCCCACGCTTTCGGTCACGACTACTCTCGCGTCATGGTCGCGGTGAACGTCCCCGAGCTCACCATCCTGCCCCTCACTCCGGAGCTCTGGGACGACTTCGAAGCGCTGTTCGGCAAGCACGGCGCGTGCGCGGGGTGCTGGTGCACCTGGTGGCGGATGGGGCAGTCGGAATGGCTGGCGAAGAAGGGGGATGGGACGAAGCGCAAGATGCGCGCGATCGTCAAGAAGGGTCCGCCGCCGGGGCTGCTCGCCTACGCCGATGACGAAGCGGTGGGCTGGTGCGCGATCGCCGAGCGCGGGGACTACCCACGGCTCGCGCGATCGAAGATCCTGGCGCCGGTGGACAACGCCAAGGTCTGGTCAGTGACCTGCTTTTTCGTCAGGCGCGATTGGCGGCATCGCGGGGTGACCGTGGAACTGCTGAAAGGAGCGGCGCGGTGGGTCGCGACGC
Source organism: Acidobacteriota bacterium (assembly GCA_043740355.1). GTDB lineage: Bacteria > Acidobacteriota > Polarisedimenticolia > Polarisedimenticolales > DASRJG01 > DASRJG01. The sequence goes on from JAYUCM010000316.1 coordinate 6,444, forward strand.
GCGGCGGGCGTCTCATCGAGGGGTATCCCACCGACACCGACAAGCAACAGCCCGGTGCGTTCGTGCACCACGGCCTGCTGCCGGCGTTCCAGAGGGCCGGCTTCCAGGAGGTGGCGCGCCGGTCGAAGAGCCGGCCCATCGTTCGAAGGATGGCGGACGCGTGATGACGCGTCGCAACATCTCCTCGGGCTCGGCATGGGAGAAGACGGTGGGCTACTCGCGCGCGGTGCGCTTTGGCAACCTGATCGAGGTCGCGGGCACGACGGCCGTCGACGAGCGCGGCGAGGTCGTCGGCCCGGACGATCCTTATCTCCAGGCGAAGTACGCTCTCGGGAAGATCGGCCGGGCGCTCGCCGAGGCGGGGGCCGGATTCGAGAACGTCATCCGGACCCGCATGTTCGTCACCGACATCGCCCGCTGGGAGGAGGTCGGCCGCGCCCACGGCGAAGTCTTCCACGAGATACGGCCGGCGGCGACTCTGGTGCAGGTGGCATCCCTCGTGCGTTCGGATCTCCTCGTCGAGATCGAGGCGACGGCCGTCGTTCCGGAGGGTTCCCTTTGAACGGTCCCCGTATCGCCTACGCGCTCGCCATGACCCGGCCGCACACGCACCTCTTCGAAGTGTCGATCACGATCGACGGCTGGAGCGAACCGCGTCTCGATCTCGTCATGCCTTCGTGGACGCCCGGTTCGTACATGATCCGCGACTACGCGCGGCACGTGCAGGACTTCGCGGCCACGAGCGACGGCCATCCCGCTCGCTGGGAGAAGACCGCGAAGGATACGTGGCGGGTCGAGACGACCCTGGCCGGACGCGTGCGGGTGACCTATCGGGTCTACGCGCACGATCTCACCGTGCGGACCTGCCACCTCGACGGGACCCACGGATTCGCGAACGGCGCGGCGACGTTTCTGTTCGTCCCCGGCCACACGCACGAGCCGGTGACCGTCGAGATCACGGTCCCCGCGCGTTGGCAGATCGCGACGGGCCTCGAGCCGTTGGGCGGGGGCAACGGAATATTCCGATTTCGCGCGCGCGACTACGACGAGCTCGTCGACGGCCCCGTCGAGTGCGGAACGCACCGGGTGCTCGAGTTCGAGGTCGAGGGCGTGCCGCATCGCGTCGCGCTTTGGGGCCGGGGCAACGAGGACGAGGCGCGCCTGACCGAGGACACGCGCGCGATCGTACGGGCGCAGCGGGAGTTCTTCGGAGGGGTGCCGTACAAGCGCTACACGTTCATTCACCACCTGGCCTCCGGGCGCGGCGGGCTCGAGCACCGCAACAGCTCGGTTTTCCTCGTCGACCGCTTCGGCTTCCGCCCCCGCGCCTCGTACGAGCGCTTCCTGGAGCTGGTGTCGCACGAGTTCTTCCACGTGTGGAACATCAAGCGCATCCGCCCGAAGCCGCTCGGGAAGTTCGACTATCGCGTCGAAAATCACACCCGGCAGCTCTGGACGATGGAAGGCGTGACCTCGTACTACGAGAAACGATTCGTCGCGGCGGCGGGGCTGTACTCGAAGGAACGCTTTCTCGAGCGCATCGCCGAGGAGA
>JAYUCM010000317.1:0-3291 GCA_043740355.1 Acidobacteriota bacterium
AGCCTGGCGAGGAGCTCTTTCGTGAAGAAGGGCTTCGTCAGGTAGTCGTCGGCCCCGGCCTCGAACCCCGCGAGCTTGTCCTTCAGCTCGTTCAACGCGGTGATCATCAGGACGGGAATCTCGGTGGTCGCCGCGTCCGCCTTCACGCGACGGCACACCTCGTAGCCGTCCATGCCGGGAAGTCCGATGTCGAGGAGAATGACGTCGGGCCGGAGCACATGCGCCATCTCGATCGCTTGGAGGCCGTCTTCGGCCAGATGCACCTCGAACCCCTCCGCCTCGAGCTCCTCCCTGAGGATGCCGCGAAGAAGATTCGAGTCGTCCACGACGAGGACGGACTGACGGACGCCCGCTGGGGAGACGACCACGCTCATCGGCACGCTTTCCGCCCCGCCGGATGTCCGGCGACAATTGCTTGAAAGGGCGCGGTGAATCGTAAGTACCGGCTCCTTTCAAGTCAAGGAAACCGCAACGTCACCGCCAAACGTAGAGGGCGCCGACCACCGCGACGGCCCACAGCGCGACATCGAGGATCAGCGGGACGTCCGTGAGAACGACCGTCGTGGGGCTCTCCCCCACCCCGCGTTGGTGCACGAGGTAGAGGTAGCGGAAGATCCCGAAGAGTACGAACGGGATCGTCAGCCCCAGGTGCTGGGTGCCGAGCTTCTGCGCGACTTCGGGGGAGAAAGCGTAGAGCGAATACGCGACGACCGTCGCGCCGGTGACGACCGCGATCATCTGGTCGAGGAAGGGAAGCGAGTACTCCCTGAGGATCGGCCGTGTCACCGATCCCCCCTCCGTCGCGGTGATCTCCTGGCGTCTCTTGACGAACCCGAGAAAGAGCGCGAGAAGGCCGGTGCACAGCACGAGCCATCGAGAGATCGCGACGTCGAGCACGAGCGCGCCTGCAAACGCGCGCAACAGGAAGCCGGTGGCGACCATCATCACGTCGAGGATGACGATCCGCTTCAAGCCGAACGAGTAGGCGAGGTTGAGGACGAGGTACGCGAGAGCGACCCGTCCCAATCCCGCAGAGAGGCGAAACGCCGCGAAGAGGGCGCAAACCGCGAGCACCGTCGAGGCCGCCGACGCCGTTCCCGGGGCGATCTCTCCGGCCGCGATCGGCCGGCGGCGCTTCTGAGGATGCTGGCGGTCCGCTTCGCGGTCGCGCACGTCGTTGATCAGGTAGACGGCCGACGACAGCACGCAGAAGACCGCGAACGCGCCGCACACGCGGAGCACCGCCGTGGGGTCGGCGAGCCGCCCCGCGAACACGAGGGCGGCGAACACGAAGATGTTTTTTGCCCATTGCCGGGGCCGCAGGGCCACCAGGAAAGAAACCGCGGGGGATCGGTCCATCGCGCGCGACTATAATACGGCGCGCTTCAGGAGGGCGCGCTCACTGGTCGTCGACGTCGTGATTCCCGCCCTGGACGAGCTCCTCTCGCTCCCCTTGGTCCTCGCCGATCTTCCCCGAACGCTGGTGCGCGACGTCGTCGTCGTGGACAACGGATCCCGAGACGGCACCGCTGCCGCGGCGGCCTCGCTCGGCTGCGTCGTGGTCGACGAGCCGCGGCGCGGTTACGGGAGCGCGTGTCTCGCCGGACTCGCGCACCTCGCGGCCGCCGCCCACCCTCCCGATCTGGTCGCGTTCCTCGACGCCGATCACTCGGACCACCCCGAGGAGCTCCCGCGTCTGCTCGCGCCGTTCGTCGAAGGATGCGCCGATCTCGTGATCGGCTCACGGGCGCTGGGGACCCGGGAACCGGGGGCTCTCCTGCCGCAGCAACGCTTCGGAAACGCGCTGGCTGCGTTCCTGATCCGCCGCCTGTACGGCGTCGAGGTCACCGACCTGGGCCCGTTTCGCGTCATCCGTTGGGACGCGCTCGTCAGGATCGGCATGACCGACCGCGGCTACGGATGGACCGCCGAAATGCAGGTGAAGGCTCTGAAGCTCGGCCTGAGGTACGCCGAGGTTCCCGTCTCCTACCGGCGCCGAGCCGGGAGGTCGAAGATCGCGGGAACGCTCCGGGGCACGGTCGGAGCGGGATTCAAGATCCTGTACACGGTCTTCCGCTACGCCTGACCCCTTACTTGTCGTGGATCGTCTTGATCTCGACGATCTCGAAGCGCTTCTTGCCGGACGGGACCTCGATCGCGACCGTCTCGCCGCCTTGGTGGCCGAGCAGCCCGCGGCCGATCGGCGAAGCCGCCGAGACCAGCCCCTTCTCTAGGTCGGCCATCTCGGGGATGACCAGCTCGTACGTCAGCTCGACGTCGCCGTCAAGGTCGATGAGCACGATCGTCGTGCCGAGCCCGATCCGGTCCTTCGGGATCCTGTCCAAGTTCATCGTGCCGAGCTCGGAGAGGCGCCGCTGCAACTGACCGATCCGCGCCCGCACGTAGCGCTGACGGTCGAGCGCGGCGTGGTACTCGGCGTTCTCCCTCAGGTCGCCCATCGCCACGGCGATCTTGATCTCGCGCGGAAGGTCGATCGTGAGCTCGCGCTCGAGAGCGTGAAGTTCCCCCTCCAGCTTGTCCCGAACGGCCTTCATGGGAATCCTCCTCGGACAACCGGGGAAACGTACCATCCGGCGAGGGGCCCCGTCCAATGACTCTCCCGCCGCCGCCCTTCCATTGACAAGGCGTCGAGCCCGCTCCTACCATGCCTTTTCGTTACGGTTCGACGCGGAGACAAAGCGGTGGATGGTCGCCGGATCAAGTTCATCCTCATCGGCCTCGGCATCGTCGCGACCATGGTGTTCATGCTGGTCGTCGCGACCCAGAAATCCGACGGTGGTTTCGCGTATTACGTCACGGTCAAGGAGTTCACCGAGAAGGGCCAGCCCGAAGGCCACTTCCGCGTGAACGGCAAGGTCGCGACCGGCACGATCGAGCGGATGCCGGACGGGCGCCAGGTCAAGTTCACGATCAAGGACAGGGACGGCGGCGCGACGCTTCCCGTCGACTTCGCGGGGATCATCCCGGACACCTTCGTCGATGACGCGGACGTCGTGGTCGAAGGAAAGCAACGCCCCGACGGCGTGTTCGAGGCGACCACGCTTCTCGCGAAGTGCCCCTCGAAGTACGAATCGTCCGAGCGCCCCGCGACCGGCGCGAACGGCACGCGTTGATGCCGACGCTCGGCCACTTCGCCCTCTTCCTCGCGTTGGTCTGCGCGGCATGGGCCGCGACCGCGGCGTGGCTATCCACGATCTCGAAGGGCAAGGGATTGCAGCGAAGCGCGGAGCGCGGTGTGCTCGCCGCGTGCGGTCTCGTCGCCCTGGCGGT
>JAYUCM010000318.1:0-3289 GCA_043740355.1 Acidobacteriota bacterium
CTTGTCGATGACGACGAGAGACAGCGCCTCGCCCGGTACGTCGACGCCGTGCCAGAACGAGTTGGTCCCGAGGAGGACCGCGCGGGGCGTGGTCTTGAATGCGGAGAGCAGCGCGCTCTTGCTCCCCTCCCCCTGGACGAACAGCGGAAACCGATCGAGCCGGCCGAGGTGGTCTCGCGCTCGCGACAGCGCCGCGTGCGATGTGAACAGAAGAAACGCCCTCCCGGAGGTGATGTCGAGGAGCGCTTCGATCTCATCCATCGCGCCCGCGAAGAACGATGGCTCGCGCGGCTCGGGCATGCGCTTCGGGAGGTACAGGACGGCTTGCCGCGCATGGTCGAACGGGGACCCGACGATCAGCCCTTCTACGTCGGCGAGCCCGAGGCGCTTGCTGAAGAAATCGAACGACGCACCGACCGACAGGGTCGCCGAGGTCAAAACGCAGGCGTGCAGCCTCGCGAACAGCGACTCTTGGAGCAGCGGGCCCACGTCGATCGGGGCCGCGGAGAGGATCACGTTGCCCCTGCCTCGCGCTTCCATCCCGTAGACGTAGCCGGAAGCGTCACGGCGCAAGACGGTAGCGAGCGCATCGGTCAGAGTCTGTGCGCGCGTTTCGATCGCCTCGTTGTCGTTCCGGTGCGTCGACGGTTTCCGGACGTCGTCGATCACGTGCGAGAGCGCCGCCCATTCGGCCGTGAGATCGATCCCGCCGCGGGACGGAGGCTCGAAGCGCTGGCGTCCGCCTGACTCCCGCAGCGCATCGCGGATCGGCGCGAACAGCTCCCGCGCCGCCTCACGCAGCTCCGTGGCCCCCCCGCCGCCCTTCGCCGGGCCGCCGCTCCTGGCGGCGCCCCGCTCCGCGTCGCGGGCCAGCTCTTCGACCTGGTTGGCGGAGACGGTTTCTCCGAAGTAGAGCGTCGCGACTTCCTCGAGGAGGTGCGCCTCGTCGAAGACCACGGTGTCGTAGTCCGGGAGAACCGCGCCGTAGGCGCTGCGCACGGCCAGGTCGGCGAAGAAGAGGTGGTGGTTGACAACGACGATTTGGGCCTGCTGCGCCTGGCGCTTGACCTTGGTCAGCCAGCACATGTCGTACTCGGGGCACTTCGATCCGGTGCAGGTGTCGGCGCGGGCGTTGATGTCGCGCCACAACCGCAGATCGTCCGGAAGCTCGGCGACCTCGGCGCGATCGCCGCTCACGGTTTCGCGGCTGAAACGGGAAAGGGCCGGAATGTAGCGGCGCTCCTCGCGAACCTCGATCAGGGGCGCCTGCTCGAACTGCGCGAAACGGTAACGGCAGAGGTAGTTGTCGCGGCCCTTCATGAGGCAGGCGGACACGGAAAGACCCGCCTCGTCGCGGAGGAACGGGAGGTCCTTCCGGAAGATCTGGTCCTGGAGGTTGCGGGTTCCCGTCGAGACGATCACCCGCCGCCCCGATTCCAGGATGGGGATCAGATACGCGAACGTCTTCCCGGTGCCGGTTCCCGCCTCGACCATCAGAGTTCCTCCGTGGTCGAGAACGCGCGCGACCGCGTGGGACATCTCTTCTTGACCGGGGCGGTGCTCGTACCCCGCGTGAGCGCTCTCGAGCCCGCCGCCGGGCGCGAAGAAGGTGCCGCGGTCCATCACGCCCGCAGGGGCGCGAGCCGGGACGCGTAGAGCGGGAACCGGGATGCAAGCGTAGCCACCTCGGCGCCGAGAAGCGCAAGCGCGGCCGCGTCATCCCGCGCGTCGAGCGCCCGGGCGATCAGCGCGGCGATGTGGTCCATCTCGGCCTCGCCCATGCCTCGCGTGGTCACCGCGGGAGTGCCGATCCGGATGCCGCTCGCGACCATCGGGGGGTTGGGATCGAACGGGATCGTGTTCTTGTTGACCGTGATCCCCGCGCCCTCGAGCGCCTTCTCGGCGACCTTCCCCGTGATGCCCTTCGAGAAGACGTCCATCTGGAAGAGGTGGTTGTCGGTGCCGCCGGAAACGATGCGGTATCCCTGGCCCGCCATGGCCGCGGCAAGTCGCTTGGCGTTGGCGACGACGCGCCCGATGTACTCCTTGAACGACGGCTGGAGCGCCTCACCGAAGGCGACCGCCTTGGCGGCGACGATGTGCACCAGCGGTCCGCCCTGCAGGCCCGGGAAGACGACCTTGTCGAGCTCCTTGGCGTATTCGGCCTTGCACAGGACGAGCCCGGCGCGCGGCCCGCGGAGGGTCTTGTGCGTCGTCGACGTGACGAAGTCACAGTGCGGGACCGGGCTCGGATGGTGGCCCGTCGCGACCAACCCGGCGATGTGGGCCATGTCCGCCATCACCTTCGCTCCCGCGGACTTCGCGATCGCCCCGATGCGGGCAAAGTCGATGACGCGCGAATACGCCGAGGCGCCGCAGACGATGAGCTTCGGACGGTGCTCCGAGGCCAGGGCCTCGAGCTTGTCGTAGTCGAGCGTCTCGTCGCCGGGTCGCACGCCGTAGGCCACGAACCGGTAGAGCTTGCCGGAGAGGTTCAGCGGGTGGCCGTGCGTCAGGTGTCCCCCGTGCGACAGGTCCATGCCCAAGACGGTGTCGCCGGGCTCGAGCACCGTGAAGTAGACGGCCTGATTCGCCTGGCTCCCCGAATGCGGCTGCACGTTGGCGTGCTCGGCGCCGAAGAGAGCCTTCGCCCGCTCGATCGCGAGCCGCTCGACGACGTCCGTGAACTCGCATCCTCCGTAGTAACGCCGGCCGGGGTACCCCTCGGCGTACTTGTTCGTGAAGACGGAGCCGGCCGCCTCGAGCACGGCCTCGCTGACGAAATTCTCGGAGGCGATCAATTCGAGCCCTCGTGCCTGCCGCTCGGTCTCATGGCGGATCGCTTCGGCGACCTTCGGGTCGACGTCGCCCAACGTCGCGGTGACCGGGTTCATGAGGCGCTTCCGTCCAGGCGCTGGATTCTGGCAAAGTTCATGGGACGTCCTCCCTCCGGAGCTGCTCCAGGCTCGGGATCGGCACAGCCCCCATCTCGAGGAGCCGCGCGTGCTCGGCCAGAGCGTAAACGTCGGTCATCGCGGCCAAGTGGTCGGCGAGGAGCCGCGTGAATCGCGGATTCGACCGGTACAACCTGGCCTCCCGCTCCCGCGATTCTCGGGGCAGGTCTCTCAAGTATCGCACGCCGGACAGCTCCTTCATGCGGAACAGGACATGGTCGTCCAGGAGACCGGGGTCGGCGAAGTACGCCGCAAAGAGGCCCAGCAGCGCGCGCCGCCCCCGGGCCTCGATCTGATCGGCTTCGCGACCGCGGTGGATGCGCGCTTCGAGAAAC
>JAYUCM010000319.1:0-19842 GCA_043740355.1 Acidobacteriota bacterium
TCCCATTGAGTCATTCGCAATGTGCGAATGACTCAATGGGAGACCTGACCCCAAATCTCCGAGCACTAATCTCCGAGCACCACGCGCGATCGTCCCGGCGCTTCCAGCGTGATCGTGACCCGTGCATGCCGGAACGGATCTCCCTGTGGGGCCTTCCACACAGGGTCGAGTCGCAGGTAGTCGATACGGGTTGCGCGGTATGAGGCGCCGGCCAGTTGTTCCCGTACTTCTTTTCGGCGTAGCGCGTCCTCAAGCACGTCGAGCGCCTTGGGGCGGTCGGGAATGCGATCCTCGACCCGTTCCTTCGCGGCTTTGGGGTTCGTCGCGCGCTCGTCGTACCCCGTGGGACGGGGGAGCACGATCCGCCAGAATCCCACCAGATCGCGTGGCTGGTCGTGAACAAGGACGAGCGGCGCTGCGACGCGTAAGCTCTCAGGTTGCCCGAACCGGCTGCGGAGCGCGGTCCAATGCGTGGCCGCTTCTGGGTCACCATGGCCCGCGAGCCGCGCATCTACGAGCCGCTTCTCCCACGCACGGAACAGCTCCGAGGCGGGAACGTCGCCGAGCCACGCGGCGAGCACCCGCGCAAGATCGGTGTCGGTGGGAGTGCGTCCGGCCTCGATCGACCGGCGCCCGGCGCGCGACGCGCGTGCGATCCCGTCGAGTGCTTCTTCGGCGAGATCGGGAAACGCACGACCGAAATCCTTCGCGATCTCTCGGAGCTCGTCGTCCGCCAGGCGCGCCAGTCGCGCCAGCGCGAAGTCGCGGTAGTCCGGTCGCGCTGCGAACAGCGACGCCGCCACGCGGGCCCGTTGGGCGAGAAGCGCGCCGCCCTCGATGATCACGGGCGACTTTGCGTGCGGGTCGGGGCCGGGTTGCACGAGCATCGACGGAATCGCGTCCACGAGCTCGTGGGGCAGATCGCCAAGGCGCGGCGCGACGACGCGCACGTCCCGTGCGGCGATTCGCGCAGCCGTGACTCCGATCCGCGGGCTCGTTCCGGCGCCGCGCACCACGGGGCCGACCGCTTCGACGACGTCGAGAACACAGCCCGCGAGTCGATCGCCGGCGGAACGCAGCGGCCGATCCCAGGGCGACGCCGTCGGATCGTCGTCGCAACTTGGGTCGTCGCTTCTCCGCTGCTTGGCGTGAACGCGAACCCAAGCGCGTGGCGCGGGCGGGGCTGTGCCTGCGATGGCGTCGGCTCGCGCGAAGGGATCCGCCAGGATCGTCGTCGCGCACCTTCGCCCGGGCACCGCGACCCGGAGCCTGCCGCCGGCGCTCTCGGGTGGCGTGACCACAACCGTGAAGCGCCGTGCGATCCAGCCGCGCACACGATCGATCCAGCGGGGATCGGTGGATGAAAAGACTTCGCCGCCCGACCGTCTCGCGACGTCGAAGAGGAACGCGCCGATCGGGTGGTCGCCGGAGCGCGGGCCGGAGGTCGGCATGAGCGCCAGCGGGAAGATCGTCGCGTTCGGCGTACGCGCGAGCGTTTCCAGGAGCTCGTCGTTCGTCGTCACGCTCTGCGTATCCTGGCCGTCGGTCCAATACAGGATGAGATGCTCGTGACGGTCGCCTGTGACCTGGCGCAGCACCGCCTCCAGACCGTCACGCAGCGCACTCCCCCCGCCAGCGGGGATTCCGGCGACGCTACCGTCGAGCGCGAGCGGGTCGGAGCTGGGCCCGCTCACGAGGATCGCGTCGTCGTCGACCGTCAGCACGGCAGCCGAATCCATCCCCGGCTTCATGACCTGCCGGATGTACTCGCGTGCCGAGCGCATCGCCTCCCGCCGGCGCCCTTCCGCGCTCCCGCTGATGTCGAGCAGGAGCCAGTGGCGTTCGGGCCGCGGCACGCGCTCGACCGAGAGCACACTCAAGCGTACGTCGCCGGCGGTTGCGACGACGTCAGCGGAGGCGAGCGTGTCGCATTCGTCGGGTTGCGCGCCGGATCTCGGGTCCAGCCGCACGACCACGACGCTGCGCTCCACGACCTGGCGGTCCTCGAGGCCGACGTGCTGGGGGTCGCTGGCACGAGTCGTGGCAGCGGCGGCGAGAGCTGCGGCGATCGCGATCACGAGGGCCGCGATGGCGGTGACCCGGGCTTTCACACGGGTAACATACGCCGGCTCGTCGTCGAGAACGTCCACGTCGACCCGAAGGTTTCGGGCACGCCGTTCACGGTCGGGGAGATGCGGACGATTCACCCGAAGGCGAACTCGCGACCTCCTCGTCCATGTTCGCCTCCCGGAGCTTCTGGATGACCTCGTCGTAGTACGGGCGATCCTTCAGGCTGGCGAATTCACCGGGGAAGCAGACGGTCGTCAGGTCGGCGGCGGCGTCGGGCGCGAAATTCGTCAGCGTCACGGCGCAGCGGAGGCCGTTGGTCAGGCGCGTATTGTCGATGACGGGGAAGTCGAAGTAGCCAACGTTGAAGGTCGCGCGCGTGTCGGGAAGCTCCGGCTGGCTTCCTGGAAACTTGACCTCCAGACGCACCAACAACTGCTGCTGGAGCTTGTCCAGCCTGAGCACGCGCAATGCGACCTCGCAGGTCGTCTTGCGGACGGTGACCGTCTCCGGATCGAGCGGGATCCCCGCGGGGCCCGCTTTCGCGAGCTCGTCGAAATCCACCGAACGCGTGAAGCTCTTCCCTTGCCCCTGGAGAGAGAAGAGCTGCTTCGCCGTGGTCTCCCGCGCGACCCGGTTGATCCTCAGCAGAAAGTCGGCGCTGTCCGCGTCGGCCGATTTTCGCAATCGGCGCTGGATGTCGAGGAAGAGGGGCTTCAGGTTGAGCGAATCGTTGAAGTTGTAGGCGAGCAGCTCGAGGTTCAAGACTTTCCCGTCGAGGTCTCCCTTGGACGGCTGCAAGAACGACGAAATGATCGAGACGAACATGTCCTTCCGCAAGCTCGACTCCGACTCCTCCCGCCGGCTCATCAACTCGGAGTAAAGGCGCGCGTTGGTCTCGACCGACTGCCGCCGGTCGAGGACCTGCGATCCCTTCATCCCCACGTAGGTCACGGCGAGCGCGGTCAGCAGCCCACCCATCGGGTGCAGGACGATCGTGACCTTGTCCCAAAAGTCCTTGCGCTTCGGCTCGTCGGTCATCGCACCCCTACTTGCGGCGGGCGGTGAGCTTGCCGTCTTTCGTCTCGAGCACGACGTCGGCCTGGGCGCCCTCGTCATACGAGACGACCTCGACAGCGGCGGATTGACCCTTCTGCGTCACGGTCAGCGTGCACTTTCCCGGCTCGGTAACGACGAGGTGGAAGCTCCCCGTCTTGTCGGTTTTCACGGCGGGATACGCCTTCGCGCCGCATTTCGCGGAGATCTCGGTCCCCTCGCCGACCGGAGCGCCTCCGGACGTGATCTTTCCGTAGACCTCACCCGCGGCCGCAAGCGACGGCAGTGCGATGAGCAATGCGAGAGACGTTGCGAGCTTCTTCATTGGAATTCCTCTCCCCTCACGGAAAACGCGCCGAGGTTACCGCAAGTCGGCCGGGGGGGCCACGCCGGACCGTGCGGGCGATGCTGTTGCGATGACCGGTCGCCGAGGGTCGGTGGAAGGCGCCGCGACAACGACCGACTGCGCGTCTTCCTTCGATTCGACTTCTAGGGGAGTGACCCCTCGGCACGGCCGAGGATCAACACCGCGTTGTGACCGCCGAACGCAAACGCGTTCACCATAGCGTGGCGGAGAGCGCGCGGCGTGGCGACCGGCGAAAAGCCGGAGATCGCGCACTCGGGGTCGGGGTTCTCGAGGTTGATCGTGGGCGGAATCTCGCCTTGCGCGAGAGCGAACGCGGCAGCCGCGGCTCCGATCGCCCCCGAAGCGCCCATCGCATGCCCCATCGTGGATTTCACCGCGGCGAGCGCGGGACAGGCGTCATCGTGCCCGAAGACGTCGCCAAGCGCACGCCCCTCGACGACGTCGTTTCGGCGCGTCCCGGTCCCGTGCGCGACGACGAGATCGACGGCATCGGGCGCCAACCCCGCGTCGTCGAGGGCGGCGCGCATCGCGGCTGCCTCGCTCGCCTGGTCGGGAGCCGTCAGGTGCTCTGCACCGCAATTGCTCCCGTATCCCACGAGCTCGGCCAGCGCCCGGCCGCCGCGGCGCAACAGGTGCTCTTCGGACTCGAGCACCAGCAATACCACGGCGTCGGTCAGCACCAACCCGTCGCGGTCGGAGTCGAAAGGACGCGAGGCACGCTCGGGCTCGTCGTTGCGGCACGACAGCACGCGAAGGCGCGACCACGCGCGCAGCATGATCTCGGTCAGCGCGTGCTCGCCCCCTCCCGCCAAGACGACGTCCTGCCGTCCCGCGCGGATCTCGCGGAGCGCGTGGCCGATCGCGTTGCTCCCCGAGCTACACGCCGTGGCCAAGGTGAGGCTGGGCCCCGTCAGATCCAGCTGGCGCGCGATCTGGGCTGCGGGGGCGTTCAACATCAGGACCGGGATCGTCGTGGGGCGCGCGGCGGCGTCGCCGATTTCGGACCACCTCAGGAAGTGCGGCCCCGCCTCGGCGAGAGAGCCGAAGCCGGTGCCGAAGATCACACCGCCTCGGCCGGCCGGCACGACTCCCGCGAGGCCCGCGTCGGCCACGGCGAGGCGCGCCGCTATGACCGCGTGCGCGGCCAGCGCGGAGAGCCAGGGAATCTCGCGTTCGTCGAAATGTTCTTCGAGCGCGAGCGGAGGGATTTCGCCCCCGATACGCGACGGAAAACGCGACGCGTCGAACGCGCGGAGGGGCCCGATCGCAGACCGGCCCGCGAACAACCCCTTGCGAAGCGCGGGCCCTCCGAGCCCGTAGGGCGTCACCGCCCCGATACCGCTGACGAACACACGATGCCCGGTCATCCATCCTTTATAACCCGACACGGCTCCCGGGTAGAACCCGCGAGCGATCGCTACCTGTAGACGGCCAAGTTGTTCTGGAAAGGGTCGGGCTTGATCGCACCGGGTTTGACCGGCAGCAGGAACTCGAATTTCTTTTCCGGTTGGTCCGCGAAGACCACGCGCGCCTCGGGCTTCCCCCCGTTGTCCCAAACGAGGGGGACCAGGAGCTTCTTGAAGCCGTCGCCTGGGGTCTGCCTGACGGCGCCCCAGAGCCGGTATTGGCCGTCGGCCGCTCGGTCCACGTGCTGCTCGACGTCGACCTGGGCGTTCCCGCTCCGCGACACCCACTGATCGAAGAACCAACCCATGTCCATCTTCACGGCCCCCGACACCGCCCTGACGAAATCCGCGGTCGTCGCCGGCCCGGAATTGGCCGCGTCGAGGTACGCCTTCGTCGCGGCAAAGAAACGGTCGTTGCCGATCGAAGTGCGCAGCATGTGTAAGACGAGAGGGCCGCGGCAGTAGAGGAGGCAAGCCCGATCGCGATACCCTTCCAAGCCGCCGAGGAAGTTCGCGGTCGCGATGGTGCCGCCTTTCGCGCAGTAGTTCTGCTCGGCACGCCACTCGATGAGCATCGAGTCGAAACCGTGAATGGCCTTCTCCTTCGACGCCATCGCCCCCATCGCGAATCCTGCGAAGTACTCCGCAAACGACTCGGCCAACCAGTTGTCGGCGTCGTTCGCGGGGATGGCCTTGTGCCCAAACCACTGGTGCGCCAGCTCGTGGGCGAGGCGGCCGTTGATCCCGCTGGCGAACGTCGAATGGACGTTGGCGTACGCTTCCTGTGTGATCAAGACCATGCCCGAAGGTGAGATTCCGAAACCGAACTCGGGGATTTCCACGATGTCCAGCTCGTCGACGACCAGCGGCCCCAGGATACTGCTGTAGAACTTGACGAACGCGGCAGCCAGCTTCGGCATGTTGTTGAGGACCGTTTTCTTGTCCCACGCGTACGAATGCACGCGAATGGTCAGCCCGTCGATGGTTTCTGCGTTGGTGAAATACTTTCCTCCCATGACGGCGACGTGCATCGATGGAACCTCCGATTTCGCCTCGGCCGTCACGAACTGCCCGTCGTCGGTCAGTGACACTTCCCGGCCTGAGGTCACCGGCCGCCAAGGCTTCTTCACTTTGACCTTCAATGAATACGTGAAATGCTGACCCGCCCAACCGGGCGGCGCCGGATACCACGGGGCGCCTTCCATGGAGAAGTAGTTGTCGGCATGCCGGCCGCGCATGTCGACGAAGACCTCGCCTTCGGTCTCGAAGCGAACCTTCACGTCCGACTCCGCGGCTGGGGTTGGCGGAATCTCCACGACGATCTCGTGGTACTTGTGAGCGAAGGGTAGCTCGTGACCGTCGGCATCGACGACGCGTTTCACGGTGAGCACTTGGTGCTCCGAGATCCAGCCCACCGTGTCGGGATCACGGTTGTTGACGAGCAGAAGAGGGAGGAGCCGCGTGCCTGCACCTCGGACGTGAAAGGTCATGTCGCTGTCGATCGTGCCGCGCTTGTTGTCGCTCGTGGCCAGAGAGAAATCGGCGTGCGTGAGCACGACCGAATGACGTTGTTGGTCGTCCCATCCCGGCAGGCCCTGGTAACTCACCGTCTCCGAAAACCTGACTTTGTAGTCGATGAGTTTTCGAAACGTGAACACCCGCTCCTGTCCGTCGAGCACATCGTCGTACACATAGCCGACGGACTCCAGACCGCCGCCGAACTCGACGTACAGCCAACGCCCCCGACCGTTGAGGCGGACAAGTGCCGTCCGGAAATCGAACTCGCCGTAAGCGATGCGCGCGTTCGCTAGGGCGGTTTGGAACGCCGCGGTCATCGATCCCGCGTGTGCCTCCTCGGTGTCCGGCGTTGTGTAAAGCTCCGTGAACTGAGGCTCGCTCGAAAGGATGAGCACCTTCTTGAAGGTGTCCATCAACCGTCCGCTCGTCGAACGAAGCGACCCGCCAACGCGGGCCACGTTGACTTCGAATGCTTCGCGGTCCGCCGCGTGCTCGGCGGTGTACATGTAGCCGCCGCGGCCTTCGAAGTACGCGCCAAGCACGGTTCCCGACTTTCCGCGGATGGGCACGATCGTGCCGTCGCCGAACGAAATCGCCATGTGGCCGATCGTTACCGTCTTGTCCTTGACGTGGTTTCCCTTGGCGGCGAGCTTCATCGCGCTGCATTCGTCAAGGATCGTCGGGAGCGACAACGCGGGAGGCGCAACCGCGTCGTCGGCGAGCAGCGGCACCGGGGCGGCGCATGCGAAAACGAAGGCGAACAGCACTCCGATACGCCCGAGCCGTGCAGTCATGATCGGTACCCCCCCCTCGACGTTGTTGCCGAGCGTATCGCAACAAAGGTGGTTGCGGCAGAGTTTCCAATCGGACCCGTTGCGTGCAGCGCATGTCCGTGCGGGTCGACCCAACAGGGGCGGCCTACGCATCGACGAAACGCACGTCGCGCATCGGGTAGTGCTTTCGGTTCAAGGTCCATAGGCGCAGGCCCGTCGTCGCCGCCGCTGCCGCGACGAGGGCGTCGGCGATCTCCACGCCGTGCGACCGCGCGTAACGCGCGAGATAGCTCCCAGCCGTCCTCCCGGTCGTCCCGTCGATGACGATGTCGCCCCGCGCGTGGAAGAACGACTCGGTAGCGGCTTCTTCTCCGGCCCGCAACCCGGCGAGAATCTCCGCGACGACGACGCCGCACGTGAACGTTGCCACGCCGCGCGCCTCGAGTGCGGAGAGCGCTGCGACGATCACTTTGCGGCCCCGAAGCACCTCGATGACGGCATCCGAGTCGAGGAGAACCCCTGTCAACTCCGGCGGAGGCGCTTCGACCGCGTATCGCGCCGCAGTCGCCTCACGTATGCGCCGGTGCCGGGCAGATCGCTTCGGGCTTTCCACAGTCCCTCGATCGTCTTCAGCGAGCTCTTTCGCTCATTCTCGCGATCGGTCCCATGGACCTGCGCCAACGCGTCCTGCACGAGGTCCGACAGCGAGCGGCCCTGGCGCCGCGCCAACGCCGTCAGCCGCGCGTGGATCGCATCGTCGAGATACAGCTGGGTTCGCGTCATGCGATGGATTTACATCGTAGCCGGCGGAGTGACCACAGCAACGGGGAGCGGGCTCAACGCTCGAAGATCGACGGGCGGCACCCCTCCGCGCTACGTCGCGTTCTTGTGCACGCCTTTCACCGCACGACCGCTGGGATCCGCGTTCGCCTTGAACGACGGGTCCCATTCGAGAGCGGCGGGGGACGAGCACGCGACGCTCGGGCCGGAGGGGACGCAGGCCGCCGCCGACGGGAGCGGGAACAGCTCGTCGAAGATCGCGCGGTAGACGTAACTCTCTTTCGTCAACGGCGTGCCTACGGGGAAGCGCTCGCCTGCCTCCGCCAACTCGCGGTCGGTCACGCGCGCTTCGGCGTGCGCCTTCAGCGAGTCGATCCAAGAGTAGCCGACGCCGTCGGAGAACTGCTCCTTCTGGCGCCACAGGATCTCGTCGGGGAGTGCGCCGCGGAACGCCTCGCGCAGGATCTTCTTCTCGATGCCGCCGGGGGTGACCATTTTGTGACGCGCGGGGATGCTCATCGCGACGTCGAGGAAGCGCGTATCGAGGAACGGAACGCGGGCTTCGATTCCCCACGCGGCCATCGACTTATTCGCGCGCAGACAGTCGTAGAGGTGGAGCAGGTGCAGCTTGCGCACCAGCTCCTCGTGGAACGCGCGCGGATGAGGCGCCTTGTGGAAGTAGAGGTAGCCGCCGAAGATCTCGTCGGCGCCTTCTCCCGAAAGCACCATCTTGACGCCGGTCGCGCGGATGCGGCGGGCCATCAGGACCATCGGTGTCGAGGCGCGCACGGTGGTCGTGTCGAACGACTCGATGTGCCAAATCACGTCGCGCAGGGCATCCAACCCCTCCTGCACCGTGAACTCGAAGCCGTGGTGAACGGTGCCGATGCTTAGGGCGGCGCGCCTGGCCGCCATCAGGTCGGGCGAGCCTGACAGCCCGATCGCGAACGAGTGCAAGCGAGGCCACCACGCGCCCTCGCGGTCCCCCGACTCGACCCGTTTCCCCGCGAAGCCGGCGGCCAACGCGCCGATCACGGAGGAGTCCAGCCCTCCCGAAAGCAGCACGCCGTAAGGAACGTCGGTCATCAGATGCGCGTGCACGGCGTCCGAGAGCGCGCCCTTCAGCTCTTCCGGCGCGAGCTCGCGATCCGGGACGGCCTCGGAATCGAACCAGTCGCGCGTGTAGTAGCGCACCGGCTTCGCGTCGCGGCGCGTCTGGTAGTGACCGGGCGGGAATTCCTCGACGCTATCGCAGATCGTGACCAATGCCTTCAGCTCGGAAGCCACAGCAACCGATCCGTCCGGCCGCTTTCCGACGTAGAGCGGGATGATCCCGATCGGGTCGCGCGCGATCAGCCAGTCGTCCTTGGCCGCGTCGTAGAGGGCGAACGCGAACATCCCACGCAGTCGCGGGAGCAGATGCGGGCCCTCGGCCGCGTACAGCGGCAGGATGACCTCGCAATCGGAGTCGGTCCGGAACGCGTCGCGCGCGCCGATCTCGGCCCGAAGCTCGCGGTGGTTGTAGATCTCGCCGTTGACGGCCAGCACGAGTCGCCCATCGTTCGATTGCAGCGGTTGGGCCCCGTGGAGGACGTCCACGATGGCGAGCCGCTCGTGCGCCATCACCGCACGATCGCCCGACCACATCCCGCTCCAATCGGGTCCACGGTGACGCAACAGCCTGGCCTGCCGGAGGGCGAGATCACGCGCGGCGGGCGCCGCTTCTCTTTCGAGGTCGAAAAGGCAAAAGACGCCGCACATGGGGCGGGATGATAGCGCGCGTCGGGCCGACGAATCCGTATTCCGCCCTGACGATCTCGTAGCGGCTTTCGGGACGAGGGCTCCTGTGGCCACTCCCGGCGCGTTGGCTGCGCGGTTGCTTTGTCGTTTCGGGGGGCGGAGGTGCCTGTATGACCCGGGACGAGAGTATCTACGACTTGGGAGAGGTCGAGCTCGACAAGCCGCAGGCGGTCTTCGGGCGGACCGCGGAGGGGCCGCGACCCGTAACGCCGCGACGCGGGTCAAGACCCGAGCCCACGGGTGTCGGACCGGCCCTTGCGGGAAGCCTCTCGATGTTCGTCCCGGGCCTCGGGCAGATGATCGCGGGAGAGATCGGCTGGGGACTGTTCTACCTCTCGGGCACGGGCTTTTGCGCCGCGACGCTCTGGGCCGTGCTCGTCACGCTCGACCGCCTGGTGCCGACGCTGCGTCTTCTCGACGTGCCCCCCGAGTTCCTGGTCCTCGCGGTCGGATCGCTCGCGCTGCTGGCGATAGCGCTCCATCTCGGGGCCGTGCTCCACGCCCACACGCTGGGCGAAGGCGGGGAAGCCCGGTCCTCGTCCCACCCGATCGTCGCAGCCCTCGCATCGCTGTTGATCCCCGGCTGGGGACAGCTGCTGGCCGGGCATCGCCGCCGCGCGGTGCTCTTCCTCGGTGTTGTGTGGCTGTTGAGCGCGGCATGGCTGCTGGTCACGCCTCCCGGCATGCGCGTTCTCGCCGGATTGAGCCTCGCATTGCCGGCCGAGCTTCGCGACGGTTGGGGCCCCATCGTGATGTTGAGCGCGCCGCTCGTGCTCTGGGTGATCGCCGTCTACGACGCGGCGGCGGGAGCGGCGGCCGAGCGCAACCGCTGAACGTGAAGGAAAAAGGCACCCCGCCGCGTGCGGGTTGGGGGAGACGCGGCGGGGCGGCGCGCCAACGCGCGCGCATGGGCTCGTCGGACGAAACTCAGCGGGTTCCTGCCGTGGCGACGATCGTCGCGACGGGTGCCGCCGCACCACCGCCCAGCCGCGGACGAGAATGCGCCAGCCAGGTTTCGTCCTGGCTCTTGAGTCGATAGGCGACGCTCCGTCCCAAAGACGGCAGGGTGTAGCCGATCAAGCTGAGGCTGCCGTCGGCGCCGCGCTTGAACACGACCTGCGGCAAGTCCATGGAGCGCAGCTCGGCGTTCCGTCTCACGCTGACAAACAGGCCGATGGCGGACCCTTCCACGAGGATCCTCTGGAAGTTGTCCACCGGGGAGTACGCGCCGCCGTCGCAAATGGTCAGCGTGCCCGCGGGATAGAGCACTCCGTCGGGAAGACGGAACGGTGCGTTCAGGCGCGCGGTCACACATTGGCCCGAAGAAGCCGCCATGGCCGGCGGCGACGCCGGGATGGCCACGGCGACGACGCCCGCCAGTACGACGAGCGCGATGGCGACCGGCGCTCCGACGAAAGTACTTCTGATCATGACGTGCCTCCCTCCCGGCTCGATCGCGACCCGTGCCCGGGACCCCACGACGCGCCGCGGGACGATTCATCGCAAGTTCGGGACCGCCGGACCAACTGGCCCGAGCGCGAGCGCAAGTCCTTTCGCGTGAGGGGATTGGCGTCCGAGTTCGATCGCGTGTGTTATCGCAATGTGTCTCAATTCTGACTCATGGCTATCGACCAATGACACCTAACTACTGGAAAAATAATGGTTTACAGTTGAATCGATACTCGCCTTACTCCATGTCTCGATTTCGAGACAATCTCATCCTATTTCGGTTCCCAAGAGGTGTGTACTCCAGCACAATGGGATCGTGGCATCGAACGATCGTCCCGGCGACCGCTATGTGATGAAACGGATCCTCGGTGAGGGAGGAGCCGGCCGTGTTTGGCTCGTTGAGGATCGACATCGTCCCGGCCGCGATCTCGCGCTGAAGGAGCTCGCAGCGGCTGGAGCAGCGCAGCACGTGGATGCGTTCCGTCGCGAGTTCGCGACCCTCGCGTGCCTCCACCACCCCAATCTCGTCGAGGTCGACGAGTTCGACACCTCACCCGACTCCGGGCTCCCACGGTTCACGCTCGAGTTCATCGAGGGGCGCGACATCGTCGAAGCCGTGCGCTACGAAGGGCCCGGCGTCTGCCTGGGTCTTACGGTTGAGGCGCTCCGCGCGCTCGCCTTTCTGCATGAGTTCGATCTCATCCATCGCGATCTGAAGCCCGCCAACCTCTTGGTCCGCGACACGCCCAAGCTGGGTTGCCGGCTGGTGATCGTTGATTTCGGGCTCGCACTACCGGCGAGGGATCAGCCCTCGGAGGCGTTTCGCGCCGCCGGCACGCTCCCGTACGTGGCGCCCGAACTGCTGGCGAATCGTGCCGCGAGCCGCCGTTCCGATCTCTACGCGCTCGGCGCGGTTCTCCACGAGATCGTCTACGGCCGTCCGCCGGCGTTCGTCGAGTCAAGCGGTCCGATCACATTCGTGCGCGGGGTGGACGAGCCGCTGCGCACGATGCCACCCCTACCGGCGGGGTATCCCTCCGGCCTGCGCGACTGGCTTTCGGAGCTGCTCTCCGCCGAGCCGGGGCGCCGCCCGGCGAGCGCAGAGGAGGCGCTCGTTCGTCTCAACGAAGCGTGCGGCACGCGCTTTCCTGCGGAAACGCCCGCGAGCCGCACCGCGCGGCTGCTGTCGGGCCCGCCCGCCGAGCGTGAGGCGAGCCTCGCGCAGATCCGGCAGGGGCTCGATGCTTCGGCGGGTCCGAGGGTGGTGTGGGTTTGCGGCGGGCCCGGTTCGGGAAAGAGCCGGATTCTCCGCTGGCTCGAGGCCGAAGCGATCTTGCGCGGATGGAACGTCGTGGCCGCCTTCGGGCGATTGCGTCACCGGCTCGCCGATCTCCGTGCGGCCGCGCAGAAGGGCCCCACGCTCATCCTGCTCGACGAGGTCCACGCCGCAGGCGCCGAGACTCTCGAATTGCTCGAGCATGTGGCGCGGGAGGGCGACGCCCCGCCCCTGCAGGTCGTGGCGGCGGTTCGCGTCGATGCGATCGAGCATCCCGCGCTGAAGAGTCTCGTCGACGCGACGGGCACGGTACCGACGCTGCGGCGCGTGGACGTCGGCCGGCTGGACGCCGAAGGCGTCCGCGCCATGGCGTGCCGCGCAACCGGTGGGCTCGTCTCCGATGAGCGTGTCGCGTGGCTGCATGAGGCGAGCGAAGGATCGCCGGCGCTGGTGGAGTCTCTCCTGGTCGAAGGTGTGTGGGAGCGCGGGGGCCGCGTTGGGGCGGTGCCCGGCGGAACGCCTGTTCCCTGGGCGCGGCTCCAGTTGATCTCCGCTTCCGCGAGAACGTGGCTCGAGTGCGTCGCCGTCCTTCGCAAGGGCGTTCGGGACGCGCACGCGGCGGCGCTCACGGGACTCGACCCCGCGGCGACGCGCGTGGCGTCCGACGAGGCCGCCGCGGCAGGCCTTGCCTATCGGAAGGAAGGCCGCTGGTTCCTCGAGAGCGGGGCTCTGGTCGAGCAGTTCATTTCGCAGATGGAGCCGGGGCGGCGCCGGGCGTTGCATCGCGCCGCCGTGGGGTTGCTCGAATCCGGGGCGGGAGATGACGCCGACCCTTCGCTGGTCGCGACGCTGTGGCTCGGCGCGGGCGACGCCGAGCGCGCGATGGCCGCTACGCTCGGCGCCGCCGAGGCGCGCGAGCGTGCGAACGATCCCGCGGGGGCCGCCTCGAGCTTCGCGGATGCGCTACGGCTTCTCGGGCGCGGCCGGGCCGGCCGCCACGGACTACGGCGCAGACAGGCCGAGGCGCTCATGCGTTCCGGGATGTACGCCGCGGCGTCGCGCGCCGCCGGCGCCGCAGTGCGCCTCGCACCCGATGAGGACGCCCGCGCCGAGGCGCTCGGCCTGCAAGCGTTCGCTCTCGTGCAGACGGGGCGTTTTCACCGGGCCCTCACGGTCGCCGAGGACGTCGCGCGTCGCGCGATGGCGTCGGGGAACACCATCCGTCTGGCGCAGGCGCGCAGGACCGCCGGCGTGGGGCTCGGTCGCTTGGGCCGCGAGGCGGAGGCGATTCCCGTTCTGGATGAAGCGCGGCGCCTGTTTCGCGAGCAAGGAGACGCACGAGGCGAGGCCGACACGCTCCATACGCTCGCCGCGTGCCGCGCGCGCCTGCGAGACCCCGCGGCCGAAGGAGACTTGATCCAGGCGATCGAACTGTACCGGTGCGCCGCGGCGTCGGACGGAAGGGACCCGCAAGACGGCCAAGACCTGAAAGCACGCGTCGGGCTCGCGGTGATGAGGTCGCGCTCGGGCCTGTACGACGAAGCAGGAGCGATTCTCGAAGACGTCCGGGCCGCGGCGGTAGCGCGCGGAAGCCTCGGCATCCAGGAGATCGCGCTTTCGAAGATGGTCATGAACGCGATCGATCAGGGAAGGCTCGATCGGGCAATCGCGCTCGCCGAGCAGGCGGCCGACCTCGCGCTCCACCTCGGCGATCACAACCTCATTCTGGTGAACCGCTGCGGGCTGTCCGACGCGCGGATCCGCTGCGGCCGCGCGGGCGAAGCGGTCGCGGGGCTGAGGCAGTCCCTCGACCTTTCGCTCGCACAGGTCGAGCCCGAGATCGTGGACCTCGCGCGGATGCTGCTCGCCGATGCGTGGATGGAATCGGGAGGGGGGGACGACCAAGAGGTCCGCGCGCTGCTTTCGCTCAGCCTTGCCGGCTGCCGTGCACGCGGCAAGCGCCGCGCGTTGCTCATGGGGCTCGTCATCGAGATGGAGCGGCGGGCACGACCCGACTGCGCCGATCCGTTCGAGCAGGTCCGCGAGGAATTCGACGTTTGTGCCTCGGGTGAGGGCGAGTCCGCCGAGCCGGAGATCCGCATCCGCGCCGCGCTCGCGGCTGCGGCCTACCATGCGGCTCGTGGCGCCGTGGACGCTGCGCGAGTTGCGGCCACCGAGGCGGTTACGGCGGCCCGCGCGAGCGGATACCTCGCGTTCGAGGCGCGCGCCTTGGCCCAGCTCGCGGTGGTCCTCGAGATGGCGGGTCAAGAGCGGGAGGCCGATGCCGCCGCGGAGCAGGGACGCCGGCTCCTGGAGCGAGCGGCCGCGCGCATCGACGACGAGCTGATTCGCGCCGACTTTCTTGACCGGCCCGTTTATGCCGGACTGCGTGCGTTGGGCTCGGCGGGTTCACGACGGAGCCAGACGCGGCTGCTGACGCTCTACGACATGATCCGCGTGCTGAACTCGGAGTCCGATGCCGACGGTCTGCTCGAGACGATCCTCGACCTCGCGCTGCGCGCCGTGGACGCGGAGCGGGGGATGGTCTTCCTGAGAGAAGATCGCGAAGGGCCCGGCCAAGGCGAGTTTTCCGTCCACTTGACGCGCAACCTCGAGAGCGAAACGGTGCGGGATGCCGAATCGTTCAGCCGCAGCATCGTCGCGTCGGCCGGTTCGGGGCGCTCGCTCCTCGCCGTCGATGCGGGGAGCGACGAGCGTTTTCGCGATCTCGCCAGCGTCAGCCTCTACCAGATTCACTCGCTGATGTGCGTGCCGCTGCGCTCGCGCGGGCGGGTGATCGGCACCGTGTACCTGGACAGCCGCAAGGACGGCAGATTGTTCACGCAGGACGACCTCCGCTTCGTGGAAGCCTTCGCCGATCAGGCGGCCCTGGCGATCGAGAACACGCGCATGCGGGTGCGGCTCGAGCGCGAAAACCGCCAGCTTGCGGCCGCCGCCGAGGCGCGCACGTCGTTTTCGAATCTCGTCGGCCGGTCGCCGGGCATCCGGGCGGTGTTCAGCCTCATCGAGAAAGTCGCCGCGACGGACTTGCCGGTCATGATCCGCGGCGAGAGCGGCACGGGCAAGGAGCTGGTCGCTCGCGCGATCCACGTGCACGGACCGAGGCGCCGCCGCCCGTTCCTTGGCGAGAACTGCGCGGCCATCCCGGAGACGCTCTTGGAGACCGAGCTGTTCGGCCACGTGCGCGGCGCGTTCACCGGCGCCGAGCGCACACGCCCCGGTCTTTTCGAGCAGGCGGATGGCGGCACGCTCTTCCTTGACGAGGTCGGCGACATGTCGCCCGCGATGCAGGTGCGTCTGCTCCGCGTCGTCGAGGAAGGCGCGATCCGAAGGGTGGGCGGCGAGAAGCCGGTTCCGGTGAACGTGCGGATCATCACGGCGACGCATCGCGACCTCCAGGCGGAGATCAAGGCCGGACGCTTCCGCCTCGATCTTCTCTACCGGCTCCAGGTTCTGTCGATCGAGATCCCTCCGCTGCGCGAGCGCCCGGGGGACGTCGCGCTGCTTGCCTCGCACTTCCTCGAGCGGATCGCCGCGGAACGAGGACGGACTCCGTGCGCCATCGACGACGACGCGATGGGCCTGTTCGAGCGCTACGCCTGGCCGGGAAACGTGCGCGAGCTGCAGAACGCGCTGCAGCGCTTGACGCTCCTCGCGCGCGATCGCGCGATCAGCGTCGCATTGATCGAATCCGACCCGGTGCTGCGCCGCACGCTGGTACCGGCGCACGAGGCCGGGAGGGCCGGCTTGTCCCTGAAGTCGGGAGAGAAAGAGCAGCTTCTCCGGGCGATCAAGGCTGCCGGCGGAAACCGCCGCAACGCCGCGGGGCTCCTCGGCGTCTCTCGTGCGACGCTTTACCGCAAGCTGCAGCAACACGGCCTGTAGCACCGACGGTCTCGGGACGTAAAGGCCGCTTGTTCCGACCAATCTAAATATCTAAATCTCTACAGGATAGCTATTACATTGTCGAAACAATGTCGAGCACTATATTCACATGTGTGTTGCAAATATGACATTCGTAACGGAGGCATTGTTGACGATTCTTTGACGTTATTCAGCCCTTGGGGGGGAAACATGAGAACGACAAACGGACATTTGACGCACCTGATGATCGCACTCGGAGCGCTGATCTTCGCCATGACCGCGGCGACCCGGATGGGAGTGACGGCGCCCGTCATTGCCGCCGTCGGTCAGACCGCGACGATCAGGGTCGTGTCGCCGGCTCCGGTGCAGGACGTTCTTCCGGCGGGTGTGGTCGTCGACGACGGCGTTCCGTTCTAGTCAGCGCGAGCGCGACGCCGCCCAAGATCAGGAGCGCCGCGACGATCAACCGCACCGTGACCCGTTCCGAAAGGAAGATCACGCCCCCCGCGGCGGCCAGCACGGGCACCGCGAGCTGAACGCTGGCCGCCCGCGTGGCGGAGAGGCCCGAAAGCGCGGCATACCAAGCGACGTAGCCGAGACCGGACGCCAACGCGCCCGACACGACGGCGAGCAGCACTCCCTCGGCGTTGAACGCGGCATGCGGCGCAGCCGCGATGCTGACGCCGACGGCGAGAGGGACGGAACGGGCGAAATTGCCGGCGGTTTCTGCGAGCGGATTCGAAGCACCGCGCCCCCGCAGCGAATAGACGCCCCACGCGACACCCGCCGTCGCCATCAGAGCGCATCCGGCCGGTGACGGCGCGGCAAGTCCCGGCAGGACGAGATAGACGAGGCCTCCGAGGGCGAGGATCAGCCCCGACCATTGCACGACGTGCGGCCGCTCGCCCGATGACAGCGCGGCGACGAGCATCGTCGTTTGAACCGCGCCGAACAGGATCAGCGCCCCCGTTCCCGCGCCGAGACTGACGTAGGCGAACGAGAACGGGACGGCGTAGAGAAAGAGCAGCGCCGCCGATCCCCACGAGCCGCCAAGGCCGATCGAGCTCCGCCGCGTCGACAGCGTGATCAGCAGCAGCGTGGCCGCGCCGGAACCCAATCGAATCGTCGAAAAACTGGCAGGGTCGAGGGCCGCACGAGCGAGCGCGCCTCGACAGAGCAACGAGTTGGCGGCGAACGCCGTGAGGGCCGACGCCGTAAAGATCATCGTCCGAGTTCGCGTCGTTCCCATTGCGTTCATTGGAGTATAAGGGGCGACGATGAGCGCCACCGATCGACCCGGAGAACGCCTGGGCTCGATCGACATCGTTCGCGGCGCGGTGATGGTCCTCATGGCCATCGATCACGTGCGTGTGTACTCGGGGGTGCCGGCCGGTGGCCCGTCTCCCGCCATCTTCTTCACCCGGTGGGTGACGCACTTCTGCGCCCCCGCGTTCGTCTTCCTCCCGGGGACGAGCGCGTTCCTCTACGGCCGGATCCACGCGGACCTCTCGCGATTCCTGCTGACGCGCGGCGCCTGGCTGGTGCTGCTCGAGCTGACCGTGATCCGCGTCGCGTGGACGTTCAACCTCGATTTCGCGCACTACCTGTTGGCGGGCGTGATCTGGGTGATCGGCTGGTGCATGATCCTGATGGCGGGACTCGTGCGGCTCCCCGTCTCGGTGGTCGGCGTGATCGGGCTCGTCATCGTCGCCGGGCACAACGCGGTCGGCCCCCGCATCGTCGAATTCGTGACGGCGGCTCCGGACAGCCGGCTCGGAGCGCTCGGCAAGATCCTCTACGTCTCATTCTTCGCAGGTCCCGTGACCTTCGGCGCCTCGGGGCTGCAGCTCACGGTTCTCTATTCGATCGTTCCATGGATCGGCGTGATGGCGGTGGGTTACGCGTTCGGAACGATCATGACCGGAGGGCCTGAGCGCCGGCGTCGAGCCTGCCTTGCGATCGGCGTTTCCGCCATGGCGCTCTTCCTGGTGCTTCGCGGGTTCAACCTGTACGGCGATCCGAGGCCGTGGAACGGCGGGGCCCTCGCCTTCCTGAACACCACGAAGTATCCGGCGTCCTTCAGCTTCCTGCTGATGACGCTCGGCCCCACGATCGCGTTGCTCCCGCTCCTCGAACCGGCGCGAGGACCGCTCGCGCGCTCGCTGACAGTTTTCGGCCGCGTTCCCTTCTTCTTTTACGTGCTCCACATCCCGTTCATTCACGCGCTCGCGCTGGTGGTGTCCAAGATCCGACTCGGCGAGGTGGGCCCGTGGCTCTTCGCCAATCATCCGATGGGAAACCCCGGAGTCCCCGACGGCTACACGTGGAGCCTCGGTTTGTTGTACCTCGTCTGGGCCGTGGCGATCGTCGCCTTGTACTTCGCCTGCCGGTGGTACGGCGAGCTCAAAGCCAGCAGGCGCGACTTGTGGCTGAGTTACCTATGAGCGTGACGTGGCGGCATCGCCCAGTAGGTTGGGCTCAAACCGGGGGCGGGGAGCGGAGCACCTAATCGGCCGTC
This sequence comes from Acidobacteriota bacterium, assembly GCA_043740355.1. Classification (GTDB taxonomy): domain Bacteria; phylum Acidobacteriota; class Polarisedimenticolia; order Polarisedimenticolales; family DASRJG01; genus DASRJG01. The sequence continues at coordinate 18,896 of JAYUCM010000319.1, forward strand.
ACCCCACCCACACCAAATCCTGCCTCCCGTGCTTCCGCCGCGTCTCCCGCATGTCGTCGCCCCGCAGCTCGCGCAGCGCGTAGGTGACGAACTCGCGGACGACGCGCTTGCGCCAGTGGAGAACGAAGTCGGTGTTGTCCATCGGCTTCGCGGGGCCGAACGCGGCGTCGGCGGCCGCGGCGATCGCGGCGTCGTCGTTCAAGGACTTGCCGATGAGCGAGGCGGAGGCATCGTTCGCTTCGAGAGGGCGTGAAGCGACGGCGCCCAGAACGATTCGGGCGTCCTCGACGACCCGATCTTTGCCCAGCTTCACCGCGGCGGCCACCGAGAGGACCGGGAAGTCGAAGCTTCCGCGGCGGCGGAGCTTCCAGTAGACGCTCGTCCAGCCCGCCGCGGGTGGGAGGAGAACGCTGGTGAGAACCTCGTCGTGGCGGCGGGTCATGTAGTTCATCCCGTCGTTGCGGTAGAGGTCGGTCAACGGCAGCTCGCGCGGCCCGTCCTTCTTCGAGACGAACGTGACGTTGGCGCCTAACGCCATCAGCATCGGGGCCGTGTCGGTGGAGGAGACGGCGAGGCAATGGTCGGAGCTGGTCGCGACCCAGCAGATCGTCCCTTCCTTCTTCATGCAGAAGCCGATCGCCTGCCGCCATTCGTAGTTCTGGTCGTAATAGTTGCAGCGCGTGTCCAGGCAAATGTTGCCGCCGAGCGTCCCCATGTTGCGAAGCGGCGGCGTCGCGATCTGCGAGGCCGCCTGGTACAGCCCCGCGTAGTGCTGCCTGATCCGCGGGTCGGTCGCGAGCTGCGACAGCGTCAGCCCGGCGCCGAGCACCATGCCGCTTCCGTTCGACGCATGGCGCAGCTCGTCCACGTGCGCAAGCGAGACCAGGACCTTGGGCGTCTGCTGCCGGCGCTTCATGTTGGGGAGGAGGTCGGTGCCGCCCGCCATC
>JAYUCM010000320.1:0-19791 GCA_043740355.1 Acidobacteriota bacterium
TGTGTCATGTTCGAATCTCCTCTTGCGGATTGCAAAGTAGTGGTCTCAGCCCGAGCAGCATGGGACGAACATTCAAAGTGCTCGGGTGGGATAGGTGTCGCAATGGGGTGAAACCCTACCGCGTGTGGACCGCGAATCAGGGTGCGCTCGAAAACCCTCCCTGCCGGATTCAAATCAGGCGCCTGCTGCATTTGCCACACGCCCCTGGCTCAGCAATCCGAACTGCACGGAAGACGCGACGTTCTTCGGATGGCCCGGTCATTGCTGTGCAGTGAGCCTTGGAGGATCCATGACGAAGGCACGCGCGCATGTTCGCCACCACGTTGCGGTCGCCGCCGCCCTGCTCTTGGGTGTCGCGCTGACGGGTGGAGCTTTCGGCACCGTGGAGCCGGCCGATCTCGGCGCTCTCCTCGCCGAGGCGGAGGCGAATCATCCGGAGCTCAAGGCCTTGGCCGCGCGCCGCGAGGCTGCAGCGCGGGTGCCGTCCCAAATGGAGGCCTTGCCGGATCCTCTGCTGGCCGCCGCATACACGAACGAGAGCTTCGATTCCTTCACGCTCGGGTCCTCGCCCGATTCGAGCTTGGCGTTCACGTGGACTCAGGACGTGCCGTACCCGGGCAAGCGCCGGCTCGCAGGGGATGTCGCTCGAGGAGAGGTGACGACGGCGGATCGTGAGATCGACGTCGCACGCGCTCGCATCCGGAGCCAGGTGAAGCGCCTCTACTTCGACATGCACAGGATCGATCGTACGACCGAGGTGCTCGAGGAGACGCGGAAAGTCCTCGCCTCGCTTGTCGCATCGGCGCGTGCGCGCTACGAGTCGGGTGAGGGAACCCTCGAAAACGTGCTGAAGGCCCAAACCGAGCTGATCGCGATCGACGCCGACGTCGCGATGAACCGTCAGGAGAGGCGCGGCACCGAAGCCATGCTGGCGGCCGCCATGGGACGGCGCTCGGAAGCGTCGTTCGGGTCCGCGCGAGATCTTCCTCCGATCGTAGCCCCCGACCACGCAGCGGTTGAAGAGCGGGCCGTTGCGATCTCGCCGGAACTCCGCGTGCTTGAGGCGAAGGCGGACACCGAGACCCGCCGTCTCGATCTCGCTCGGAAGAACTTGAAGCCGGATCTCATGTACGGCGCAGGCTACTCGAACCGGGGTGGCCTCGATCCGATGATCATGGGAATGGTCGGTGTGCGCCTCCCGCTCTATCGCGGGCGCAAGCAGGCGCAGGCGGTCGCGCAAACGGAGTACGAGCTCGAAGCCGCGCAGCGCGACCTCGATCGGGGAAGGAACGACATAATCGCGCGGGTACGCGATCTGTTCGCGCAGTTTGAACGGGCAACAGCCTTGGCACCTCTCTACTCGGACGGTTTGATCCCCCAGGCTCGCAGCACGCTCGACGCCGCCGCGGGTTCCTACGGCGCGGGGAAAACCGAGTTCCTGGCCCTGCTCGACGACGCGCTCAAGGTGCTCCGGTACGAGATCGATTACGAGCGCCAGCGTGTCGAGGCTCTGCAGGCGCTGACCGGCCTCGAGGAGATCACCGGCATCGAATTGATTCCGCCCGTCTCCGGAGGTGTCCATGAGTAAGCGTTCCCTCGTCGCGACCCTGTCGCTCGTGGCGTTTCTTGCAATCGTGGCGACCGCGGTCTTGGTCGTTCAGCCCTGGCGCCACGGGGCCCAGCAGACGACGGCTTCCGCAACAGCGAAGTACCACTGTGCGATGCACCCCCAAATCGTCTCCGACAAGCCGGGCTCCTGTCCGATCTGCGGGATGGACCTCGTGCCCATCTCCAGGGACCACGAAGGCGGCGGCGACCCAGTACCCGCGAAGACGAAGACCGTCTGGCACTCGACGATGAACCCCGGCGAAGTATCCGACCGGCCCGGGAAGGACTCCATGGGTATGGACATGGTCGCCGAGGAGATTCCCGCGGACTCCGGCGGGACCGGAACCGAAGTGTCGGGCTTGTCGAGAATCCGGATGAACGCGCAGAAGCGCCAGCTCATCGGTGTCCGAACGGCGCCGGTCAGCAAGACGACATTCGGACGGACCCTCCGCGCGGTCGGCCGAGTCGTCGCAGACGAGAGGCGCCTCCGCCAAGTCACGACGAAGATCGATGGTTATGTCGAGCGCCTGTATGCGAACGCCGTCGGGGAGGTCGTCCGCAAGGGTCAGCCGCTCCTCGAGATCTACAGCCCCGAGCTTCTGGCCTCCCAGAACGAGTACCTCGTCGCCCTCGCGGCGCGGAAGCGAACTGCGGGGAGCTCGATCGCCTCGGTGGCGGGATACGGAGACGAGCTCGTCCTGAGTTCCCGCAGGCGACTTCAACTCTTCGACGTGTCCGACGAGCAGATCGACCGCCTCGAACGCACGGGGACGCCCGATCGCGTCGTGACGGTCTACTCCCCGATTTCCGGCGTGATCACGGCGCGCACCGTCGCCCAGGGGCAGAAGATCGCGTCCGGGATGCCGCTTCTCGAAGTCGTGGACCTGACGCGGGTTTGGGTCCTCGCCTCGGTCTACGAATATGAGCTCCCGTTCGTCCGGACGGACCAGACCGCGGCGATGACGCTCAGCTACCTGCCGGGGAAGACGTTCGACGGGAGGGTCTCATTCATCTATCCGACGGTCGATCCTCAGACGCGCACGGTACAGGTTCGGATCGAATTCCCGAATCCCACACTCGAGCTGAAGCCCGACATGTTCACGGACGTCCTGCTCCGCGCCGATCTCGGGGAGCGGCTTGCCGTCCCCGACAGCGCGGTGCTCGACACCGGCACGCGCAGCATCGCGTTCGTGGAGAAGGAGGAAGGCGTGTTCGAGCCCCGCGAGCTGAAAATCGGGCTGCGCCTCGAGCATGAGTACGAGGTGCTCGAGGGGCTTGCGGAGGGTGAGACGGTCGTCGTCTCGGCGAACTTCCTGATCGACTCGGAGTCGAAGCTCAAGGCGGCGCTCGCGGGAATGAGCTCAGCGAGCGAGGAGACGAGCGCGCCTCCCGGCCACGTCCACTAAGAGCGCATCGTGGTCGAACGCATCATCGAGTTCTCCGCCAAGAACAAGTTCATGGTCCTGATCTTCACGGCCGTGGCCGTCACGATGGCCGTCTACGCCATGAAGCGGGTCCCGCTGGACGCCATCCCGGACCTCTCGGACACCCAGGTGATCGTGTACTCGCGCTGGGACCGGAGCCCCGACATCATCGAGGACCAGGTCACCTACCCGATCATCTCGGCATTGCTCGGCGCGCCGAAGGTCAAGTCGATCCGAGGGTTCTCCGATTTCGGGTTCTCGTACGTCTACGTGATCTTCGAGGACGGGACGGATTCGTACTGGGCACGAAGTCGAACCCTCGAGTACCTGAGCAAGATCCTCCCGCGGCTTCCCGACGGCGTGAAGACGGAGCTGGGCCCCGACGCGACAGGCGTCGGCTGGGTCTACCAGTACGCGCTCGTGGACCGAAGCGGCAAGAACGACCTGGCTCAGCTGCGCACCTTCCAGGACTGGTACCTGCGCTATTGGCTCGCAAGCGTCCCGGGCGTGGCCGAAGTCGCCTCGATCGGCGGGTTCCAGAAGCAGTACCAGATCGAGCTCGATCCGGAAAAACTCCTCGCCCGCAAAATCCCGCTCGCAAAGGCGATCGAAGCGGTGCGGCAGGGGAACAGCGACGTCGGCGGCCGTCTCGTGGAGATGGCCGGCGCGGAATACATGGTTCGCGGTCGCGGCTACGCGAAATCCGTGGACGACCTCGCGAAGATCGTGGTCGACGTCAACCCCGACGGCGTGCCGACGCTGATCCGCGACATCGGGAGGGTGACGATCGGCCCCGAGATCCGCCGCGGCGTCGTGGACCTCGATGGAATCGGAGACACTGCCGGCGGCATCGTCGTGATGCGACACGGCGAAAATGCGGTAAACGTCATCGAGCGGGTCAAGAAGAAGATCGCGGAGGTCAAACCGTCGTTCCCCGACGGCATCGAGATGGTCACGACGTACGACCGCTCCGAGCTCATCCAGAGATCGATCGACGTCCTCAAGCACGAATTGCTGCTCGAGATGCTCATCGTCAGCCTCGTGATCCTCGTCTTCCTCTGGCACATCCCCTCGTCGATCGTCCCGATCGTGACGATCCCCGTCTCGGTCATCCTGGCGTTCATTCCCATGTACTTCATGGGAATCAGCTCGAACATCATGTCGCTCGCAGGGATCGCCATCAGCATCGGCGTGCTCGTGGACGGCGCGATCGTCGAAGTCGAGAACGCCTACAAGAAACTGCAGCTCTGGGAGGCCGGAGGGCGCAAGGGCGACTTCCACGAGGTGCGTTTGCAGGCCTTGAAGGAAGTGGGGCCCGCGGTTTTCTTCTCCCTGCTCGTCATCGCCGTCGCCTTCATGCCGATCTTCACCCTCGTGGATCAGGAGGGACGCCTCTTCAAGCCGCTGGCCTACACGAAGAACCTCTCGATGGCGATCGCGGCGATCCTCGCCATCACCTTGAATCCCGCGACACGGATGCTCTTCATCCGCATGGATCGTTTTCAGTTCCGCCCGCGCTGGCTTGCGTGGATGACCACGCAGGCTCTCGTCGGAACGTACTATCCCGAGGAGAAGCATCCCATCAGCAGGATCCTCTTCCGGATCTACGAGCCGGTTTGCCGGTTCGTCCTCGACTGGCCCAAGAGCACGATCGCGGTCGCGCTGATCCTCGTCGCCACGGCGATTCCCGTCTACCTGGGCCTCGGATCGGAGTTCTATCCCCCGCTCGATGAGGGAACGCTCCTCTACATGCCGACGACGCTCCCCGGCCTTTCGGTCGCCGGCGCCCAGGACATCCTCGCGATGACGGATCGCGTCATCAAGGAAGTCCCGGAAGTCGAGCGCGTCTTCGGCAAGGCGGGGCGCGCGGAAAGCTCGACGGACCCGGCGCCGTTTTCCATGCTCGAGACGACGATCATTCTCAAACCACACGATCAATGGCGCCGGATCGGGCGCTTCTACTCCGACTGGCCGGAGATTCTGCAGACGCCGTTCCAGCGCATTTGGCCGAATCGCATCAGCCGGGAGGATCTCGTCAACGATCTGAATTCGAGACTGCAAATCCCCGGGCTCACCAACTCGTGGACGATGCCGATCAAGAACCGCCTCGACATGCTCACGACGGGAATCAAGACGCCGGTCGGCATCAAGGTCTACGGCGCCGATCTCAAGACCATCGAGCGCATCGGCGGAGAGATCGAGGCCGTCCTTCCGAGCGTCGAGGGGACGCGAAGCGTCTTCGCGGAACGGACGGCCGGCGGCTATTTCTTGGATTTCGACCTCAAGCGCGACGCGCTCGCACGGTACGGCCTGAGCGTGAGCGAAGCGCAGATGGCCGTCATGTCGGCGATCGGGGGCGAGCCGGTCACGACGACGATCGAGGGGCGGGAGCGCTACACGGTGAGCGTGAGGTACGCGCGGGAGAGACGCGACAACATCCAGGACCTCCAACGCGTGCTCGTCCCGACGATGTCCGGAGCCCAGGTGCCGCTCGGCCAGATCGCGGACATCCAATTTCGGGTCGGACCCTCGATGATCCGGGACGAAAACGGAATGCTCGCCGGGTACGTGTACGTCGATTTGTCGGGATCGGATATCGGCGGGTATGTCGAGCGAGCGAAGGCCGCCGTCGCGGAGAAGGTCAAGCTTCCCGCCGGCTACGCGCTGCAGTGGAGCGGCCAGTACGAGAACATGCTCCGCGTCCGCGAACGGCTGAAGATCGTCGTGCCGATCACGATCTTTCTGATCTTCATCCTGCTGTACATGAACACGAAGTCTCCCGTGAAGGCGGCGATCGTGATGCTCGCCGTGCCGTTCTCGTTGATCGGCGCGGTCTGGCTCCTCTATTTCCTCAGCTACAACGTGTCGATCGCGGTGTGGGTCGGCATGATCGCCCTCATGGGCCTCGACGCGGAGACGGGCGTTTTCATGCTGCTCTTCCTCGACCTTTCTTACTACGACGCTGTCCGCGCCGGGAAGATGCGCACGAAAGAAGATCTGCGGGAGGCCATCGTCCACGGCGCCGTGAAGCGCATCCGGCCCAAGCTGATGACGGTCGCCGCCGCGTTCGCCGGTCTGATGCCGATCATGTGGTCCCTCGGAACAGGAGCCGACATGATGAAGCGCGTCGCCGCACCCATGGTCGGCGGGCTCGTGACGAGCTTCATCCTCGAGCTCCTCGTCTATCCGCCGATCTACGAGATGTGGAAGTGGCGGTTCGAAATGAAGAAGGGAACCGTCGATCCGGCCCTGATTCCCGTTCCCGGGACCCAAGGGCACCACGCGCGCGGCGGCCTCGACGCGCCGACCGCGAGCTACTGATGGACCGCGTCCCTAGGCCTATGGGCGGCGGGGAGCACAGACCGGGTCTAAGATGCTCACGCATGTCCCGGCGAGAGGACAACGTAATGAGGTTTGCGGTGGCCGTCGCGACGGTTGCATTTCTTCTCGTGGCGACCGCATCGTGCGTCCGCTCGAAAGCCGAGATGTGCAGCCAGTGTGGGCGCGACGAATGCAAGAACCTAGCGTTCACCGTCGGTCTTGCGAACGGGAGCACGGTCAAGATGTGCTGCCCTCGTTGCGCGCTCCGTTATCTCTCGGAGAAGCGACCGGAAGTGACGACGCTCGCCGTCCGGGGCTTCGAGGACGCAAGAACACTCGACGCGCGAAACGCCTTTTACGTCGAGGGCTCCGACGCTCACCCCTGCACGAGTCACGAGGGCTCCCCTCCCGTGGACGAGCGGGGGTGTTGTTTGAAGCCTGTATATGACCGTTGCGAGCCGAGCGTGCTCGCGTTCGCATCAGTGGGGAAGGCCGAGTCGTTCGCTAAGGAGCACGGTGGGTTCGTGCGCACGTTTGACGCGTTGAAAGCGGGAAATCACTGAAACTCGGGGTGGGGAATCTCCTCTTCCCTCCGTCACGACCATTGAATCAAGGAGCCCATCATGCGCAAGATTCTCACCATGCTCGCCGTTGCGGCCGCGATCACGACGTCCGGATGGATCGCGGCGCAGGACGGCCACGAAAACGAAAAACTGACGGGGACGATCAAGAGCGTCGATACCAAGGCGCTCGTCCTCAAGATCGAGACGGGGGACAAGAAGATCGTCGCGTTCTCGGTCGACGGGAACACGAAGATCGCTCGCGGCGACGAGGCCGTCGCGCTCGCCGAGATCAAGGCCGGCACCCCCGTCGTCGTCACGATGGAGCACGGCAAGACCCCCAAGGTCGCTGTCGCGATCGAGCTCCGGGTGCCACCCGCGGACCAGCACTGACGCGGAGGGGGCCCGTAGCCGTATCGTGGGACAATCTCCCGTCATGCGGGCCTCCTGGGCGCTCACGCCTCCGTACTTCCTCTTCTTCGCGTTCTTGTGCGGCGTCGTGGGTTTTCGCGTCGGCTGGCGGATCCGTAGTCGTGTGGCGCTCCCCCTCGCTCAAGGCGCCCTGGGGTGGGTGGCGTTCGTTCTCGCCTGGACGATCGTCGGGGCGAGCTGGGCGGCCGCGTCCGTCGGGGCGTGGGCGATCGGGACGTCCGTCGCGTCGGTCTACGTGTTCCTCGGACATCCACGGGAGACCGACGAGCGTGTGATGCACGCCGCGCCGTACCGTGCGTCGATGCTCGCGTGGCTCGAAACCGGGCGCGGTCCCGAAACAAGGCCCCTCGAAACGGCGGGAAGGCACCTGCGAGAGGCGATCTGGTACACGGCGGCGGCGATCGCCACCGCGAACTACGCCTCGATCGCGATGGGCGCGGTCCTGCTCAACGAGATGAACGCGTACGTCGCAACGCTCCTTCGGGCGGCCAAGCACACGGGGAGGGTCTTGCTTCTCGCGTGGAACGTCTGGAGCGCCGTGCGGGTCGCGGCGTACGTGCTGATCGGGGCGGCGGCCGCGGCGCCGTTGCTCCGGCTCGCGGGTCGGCGCGTCGAACCTTCGGCGGTTCGAGCCCTGGCCGCTTGCGGGGTGATCGGCGTCGTCGTAGATCTCGTCTTGAAGCTCACGCTTTCGAGACCGTGCGGGCGCCTCCTCGCTTCCGGGATCGATCTCGACGCCGCGAAGGCCAACCGGTCGTCCGAGGTTCCGCCGACGCTCCACCTCGACTGATCCGGGCGTGGTGCTCGAAATGCGATCGCTGTCCCCTATAATCCGCCCATGAAACCGTTGGTGGGCCTGATCATGGGGTCGCGTTCGGACTGGGAGACGCTCGAGTCCGCGGCCCAAACGTTGGAACACCTCGGCATTCCGCACGAGGTCAAGGTCGTGTCGGCCCACCGCACCCCCGACCTCCTCTTCGAGTACGCGGGAACGGCCGAAGCTCGCGGACTCGAGGTCCTGATCGCCGGAGCCGGAGGCGCGGCCCACCTGCCGGGCATGGCGGCCTCGAAGACCGCGCTCCCCGTGCTGGGCGTTCCCGTCGAGACGAAGACGCTCAAGGGGATGGACTCGCTGCTTTCGATCGTCCAGATGCCCGCCGGCGTGCCCGTCGGTACGCTCGCGATCGGGAAGGCGGGCGCGACGAACGCGGCCCTGCTCGCCGCGGCGATCCTGGGCGCGAAGCATCCTGAGATCCGTCTGGCGCTGAAGCGCTTTCGCGCCGCGCAGACCGAGAAGGTCTTGGCGTCGCCCGATCCGCGCACCGACGGCGAAGCGCCCCGGAACACATGACGGTCGTCGGCGTCTTGGGGGCGGGTCAGCTGGGGCGGATGCTGGCCTTGGCGGGCTATCCGCTGGGCTTGCGCTGCGCGTTCTTCGACGAAGACGCCGAAGCGCCGGCGGGCCACCTCGGCCCGCTGACGGTCGCGAGCTGGGACGATCGCGCGGCGCTCGACGCGTTCGCGAACACGGTCGATCTGGTCACCTACGAGTTCGAGAACGTCCCGGTAGCCGCCGCCGAACGGCTCGCCGCGCACGTCCCCGTCTTTCCGCCGCCGAAGGCACTCGACGTGGCGCAGGACCGCCTCAAGGAAAAGAGCCTCTTCAGGGACCTCGACATCGACACCGCCAAGTTCGCCGCAGTCGACTCGCGCGCCGATCTCGACCGCGCCATCGCAGCGATCGGACTGCCGTCGGTGCTCAAGACCCGCACGCAAGGTTACGACGGCAAGGGACAGCGCGTGCTGCGCCGCGCCGAAGATCTCGATCCCGCGTTCGCCGCGATCGGCGGCCGCCCGTTGCTCCTCGAGGGATTCGTCGCGTTCGAGCGCGAGCTGTCGATCCTCGCCGCCCGCAGCCGCACCGGCGAGACGGCGTATTGGCCGCTCGTCGAAAACGTCCACCGCGATGGGATCCTGCGACTGTCGATCGCCCCGGCGCCCGGTGCGGAAGGCGCGCTCACCGACGAGGCCGCCGCCGTCGCCGCGAGGACGCTGGAAGCGCTGGATTACGTCGGCGTTCTGGCGATCGAGCTGTTCCAGCGCGAGGGAAAACTGCTCGCCAACGAGATGGCGCCGCGCGTCCACAACTCGGGTCACTGGACGATCGAGGGCGCCAAGACGAGCCAGTTCGAGAATCACCTGCGCGCCGTGCTCGGCCTTCCCTTGGGCGCAACAGGCGCGATCGGCGTGTCGGCGATGGTCAACTTGATCGGCGAGACGCCGGACCCGGCGGCCCTTTTGGGAATCGACGGCGCGCACCTCCATCTTTACGGGAAGCCCGCGCGCCCCGGACGCAAATTGGGGCACGTGACGCTCGTCGAACCCGAGCGAGCGGCGCTCGAATCCGCGCTCGGGCGCGTTGCGGCGCTCGTGGCCGAGCCCTCGCTCTCGCGATGAAGTCGCTCCGCTGGTCGTGGCCGATCCTGGCCGTGGCGCTCGTCTTCCTACTGCCGTGGGCGTGTTACGTCACGCGTCCCGCCCGCCACCTGGACCTTTGCGTTCTCGACAAGACGGTCCCTTTCAGGAACTGGTACGAGCACCGTTCGCTGTACTGGCTGCTCCTCCATCTGAATATCGTGAAGGGGGACGGCACGAGCTACGCGTTCGAGCGCGACTACCTCGGGGCGTACCCACCCCCCGTTCCGGGCGACCCACCGGAGCGCACGCGCGACCTTGCGGTCGAGGATGTCGCGGGAGCGCGCCTGATCTACCTGGCGGACACGTACGGCGTCCACCGCGACGACCTGAAGAGCAAGGAGCGCATGGACGCCGCGCTCGAGCGCAGCCCAACGCTGTACGGCGGGCTGACACCGGAAGAAGCCCGCGCCGCCGCGGGCGCGCTCGAATCCGGCAAGACGCTCGTCGCCGAGTTCAACACGCTCGGAAGCCCCACGGGCGTCGACGCCAGGACGACGCTCGAGGCCGCGCTCGGGGTTCGCTGGACCCGCTGGATCGGCCGCTACTTCGCGCGGCTCGAAGACGACAGCGAAGTGCCGCAGTGGATGCGGAACGACTACGAGCGCGAGTGGAAGCAGCCCTGGCGCTTCGAGGGGCCGGGGTACGTCCTCGTGCAGGACGACGCACACTGCGAGGTGCTCCGCGTCGGGTCCGAGGCCAGAACCATCGGGCTGACGATCGAGCGCGAGCGCCCCGTCGATCGGCATCTCGATCACGCCGCCGACCGCATCCCGTACCCGTACTGGTTCGACGTGGTCGAGGGCGAACCCGAGGCACAGCGGCTGGCATCCTTCGTATGGCATCTGAATGACGCCGGACGCCTACGCTTGAAGGCCCGCGGGCTTCCCGAGCGCTTCCCCGCCGTGACGCGCCGCGTGTCGCCACGAGGCGGCGCCGCCTGGTACTTCGCCGGCGACTTCGCCGACAACCCGATGGACCCGCGCCCCGTTCCGTTTCTCGGCTACCTTACCTTCCGCCATGTCGTTGAAGCGCTCAAGCTCGTGCCTTCGGAAACGGCGTTCTACTGGAGGTTCTACGTGCCCATGATGGAAACGATCCTGAGCGACGCGGAGTCGTCTCGATGAGCCGCCGCCAGTCCTATGGCAGGCGCCGATCCGAGGGCGGACCGATGCCTCGGGTCCTGCTCGTCATCGTCCTGACGGGCGTCCTCGTCGTCGCGATTCGCGGCGCCTTCCGCGCCGGCCCCGCCCCGGAGGTCGCGATCGAGCCCGCCGCGAAGGCGATCGGCGCGCGCACTCCGGTGACCGTCACCGCAACCGAAGCCACGCGCGGGTTGACCGGCGTGAAGATCGAATTCGTGCAGGGAGACCGAACGGACACGCTCGTCGCCAAGACCTACGCGCCGGTCGACAGTTGGGCGTTTTGGGGGAGCCGGACGAGCAGCGACGCGATCAAGTTCGAGCTCGGTCGGGACGTTCAGAAGAACCTCAAGCAGCTCCCCGCGACGATCCGCGTCACCGCGACCCGCGCCGGAAGCTGGCTGCGTCAGCCCGCCCCGGTCGTCAAAGAACTCGTCCTCCCCGTGCGCTTGACGCCCCCAACGCTCGCGATCGTGTCGTCGTTCACCTACGTGAGCCAGGGCGGCTGCGAGGCCGTCGTCTATCGCGTCGGCGAGACCTCGGTCAAGGACGGCGTCAAGGCGGGAGCGTGGTTCTTCCCCGGATTCCCGCTCCCGGGGGGCGGGCCTCAGGATCGCTTCGCGCTCTTCGCGGTGCCCTACGATCTGGGCGAGACGTCGCAGGTGAGAGTGACGGCTGAAGACGACGTCGGGAACGGCGCGTCGGCGACGATGATCGACAAGTTCTTCCCGAGCCCGTTGCACCGCGACACGATCCCGCTCGACGACGCGTTCCTCAACAAGGTCGTGCCGTCGATCCTCTCGCAAACCCCCGAGCTGACCGACAAGGGGGACCTCCTCGCCAACTACCTTCAGCTCAACCGCGACCTCCGGAAGACCGACAACGCGCAGCTGATCGCGCTCGCCAAGAGCTCGCAGCCGCGTTTCTTATGGACCCGCCCGTTTCAGGCGATGGGTTCGACGAAAGTCATGGCGCATTTCGCCGACCGGCGAAGCTACGTCTACCGGGGGAAAGCCGTCGACCAGCAGGACCACCTCGGCCTCGACATGGCCGGCGTCGCGCACGCGCCGATTCCCGCGGCGAACGACGGCGTCGTCGTTCTCGCGAAGTTCTTCGGCATCTACGGGAACACGGTCGTCGTCGATCACGGCTACGGCTTGATGTCCCTCTACGGCCATCTCTCGTCGATCGACGTGAAGGAAGGGCAGACGGTGACGCGCGGCCAGACCCTGGGCCGCACCGGCGACTCAGGGCTAGCCGGAGGCGACCACCTGCACTTCGCGATCCTGTTGCAAGGCCTGCCGGTGAGCCCCGTCGAATGGTGGGACGCGCACTGGCTCACCGATCGCATCGCCCGCAAACTCGGCCGGGCCTTTCCGTTCGTCAGTTGAGGGACGAGAGGCCATTCCCCTTTTTCTTGCAAAGCTCCCCAGATACCGCTTTGCGCGAAAAAGGGGAATGCCCTCTCGTCCTGCAATCGACGGACGGAGAGATCTCGTCGGCGATCATCGCATCGCGCTCGGCGGCAGCTTTCGCGTGTCGAGCAGCGCCAGCATCTCGGCGCAGCCCCGGCGTTCGGCGGAGCGGCGCGCGGAAACACCCGCGGAGCCCGCGAGCGAGACATCGGGGGCCGCCAGAAGAACGCGCACGGTTTCGGTGTGGGCCGCGCACCCGCGGTAGCTGTAGTCGATGTCGAACGCGCCGGCGACGGCGTTCGAGAGCGCGTTGGCGCCGTCGCCGAAGTCCTTGCGCGGGTCCGCGCCACGGTTCAGCAGCGCGGCGACCGCGTCGGTCTGAGCGTAGCCCGCAGCCATGAAGAGCGCGTCGTCCAGCTCGGCGGAGGGAGCGGTACTGGTCGCCATGAGACGCGCCGCCGCGGCCAGCTGGTTCTTGTGAAGCGCATGGAGGAGCGGCGTCCAGCCGTTGACCCCACAGCCCCTGTGCGGATCGGCGCCTCGCGCCAAGAGGAGATCGATCGCCTCCACCCGGCCGGTCCTCGCGGCGGAGGCCAGCGGGGTCATCCCGAACGCGCCGGTCGCGTTCGCGTCGGCCCCGTGGTCGAGCAGCGTGGTCATCGCGCCGAGGTCTCCTCGGCCGGCGGCACGGCCCAAGGGTGTGTCCCGCCCGCAGAGGAAGCACCCCGAGAGGGAGCCGGCGAGCAGGAGGGGGAGAACGAGGTGTCTCATCGATCGGATTCCGGTCATGGCGTGACCTCCATGGGTAAACGGTCACCGCGAAACATACTGCAAACTACTTTGCAATGCAAAGCAACAGAAAACAGAGTCGGGGCGAACCGGCGGGGGCCGGCCGAAGTCCTTTGGGCCTGGTCCATCGCCCGCGAAAAGACCCCTCCATCATGAAAGCCGGGGGTTCGAGCGCCCGGTGCGAGTCCACGCTGTCGATTGGCCCGGCGACGCGGGGTAGCTGGGTCGCAGGAAGGCCGCTTCCACATCTCGAAAATGCCGACTGCGCGGGCGAGGCTTGACCGGCACGCGATTCGCCGTACATCTGGGTGGTCGCGGGGAGAACGGTGCGAGACGCCATGAGGTCGCGTAGGGTCACGCTCGAAGAGTCGATCGTGAAGCTCGCCGAGGAAACGGGGGCGTCGTCGTCGTTCGTCGAGAAGGTCCGCGCTCTCTTCCTGGGACGCGGCATCGATCTCGAGGACAGCTCCGAGCCCTACGCCGACGCGCTCAACGAAGCCTTCCGGCGTCACGCGACGATACGCGAACGCATCGACGAAGCCAGGGAATCTCTGGTGCGGCTGCACGCGAACATCGCGGAGATGGGCGAAGTCTTTCAGAATCATCTCGCCCGGCTGCGGGGCATGCGCGAGCGGACCAACCTTCCGCCCCCGCGGCTGCACCTCGTTCGCGGCGAATACGATCAGGCGCTCGTTCCGGGGCCCGAAGATCCTCAGTAACGCGACTTCGCGGTGAAGGCGACTCCCGCGATCACGAGCGCGCCTCCGAACACGAAACGCAGGGTGAGAGGCTCGTCGAGGAAGAGCACGCCCGTGGCGACGGCGATCACCGGAGTCGCGTAGGCGATCAACGCGACGCGGCTGGCGCGCGCGTGCCGCAAGAGCCAGTAGTAGAGCGTGAACGTCACGGCAGAGCCGAAGACGGCGAGGTAGGCCAAAGAACCGATCGAAGTCGCCGTCCATACGATGGGACGGCGGCGCTCGAACAGCAGCGCCAGCACCGTCATCACGACGGTCGCGAACGCCATGGGCATCGCGGCGAGAGAGACCGGGTGGATGCCCGTTCCCCACTTCTTGACGAAGACGCTGGAGAGCGACGAGACCAGCGGCGAGAGCAGGAACACCGCCGCCGCGAGCTCGGTCTTCGGACCACCGATCTTCGAGAGGTCCTCCGAGAAGATGACGACGACTCCGAGGAACGCGACGACGGCGCCGAGTCCCGCCCGGATTCGAAATGGCTCGCCCGGGAGCAGCAGGTGCGCGAAGAGCGTGACCAGAAGGGGAAACGTCGCGAAGAGGATCGAGGCCAACCCCGACGGAACGTACTGTTCGCTCCAGTAGACGACGCCGTACGATACGGAAAAGAAGAACAAACCGTTGAGCAGCCAGAGCGTCTTCTCGTGGGGCTCGGCTCCCAGTCGGACCTTCAGCACCTTGGCGACTACGAGGAGAATCGCGGTGGCGATCGCGAACCGTAGCGCGACGCTGGTGAACGGCGGGATTCCCGTCAAGCCGACGCGGATCGCCGCCCACGTCGTGCCCCAGATGAGCGTGAGAAGGACGAAGGCGCCCGCAAGGAGGGCGTCGCGGGGCTTCAGGCGCCTTCCTCGTCCAGCACGCGGCGCAGGTAATCGGCGTAGCTGTTCCGGCCCATCCCCTGGGCGAGGCGGGAAACGGCGGCGCGATCGAGGAACCCCATCTTGTAGGCGATCTCTTCGAGGCACGCGACACGCAGGCCTTGCCGATCCTGGAGCGTCTGGATGAAGTTCGACGCCTGGAGCAGCGAGTCGTGCGTTCCTGTGTCCAACCACGCGAACCCGCGCGTCAAGACCTCGACGTGAAGGTCGCCCGAGCGCAGGTAGGCCAGGTTGACGTCGGTGATCTCGAGCTCGCCGCGGGGCGAAGGCTTCAAGGACGCAGCGACTTCGAGCACCCGGTTGTCGTAGAAGTAGAGACCGGTGACCGCGTAATCGGAATGCGGAGCCTTCGGCTTTTCTTCGATCGTGACCGCGCGTCCCGACGCGTCGAAGCTGACGACGCCGTAGCGCTCGGGATCGCGCACGCGGTAGGCGAATACCGTCGCGCCGGACTCCCTGCTCGCTGCGCGCTGCAAGAGGCCCGCGAATCCCTGCCCATAGAAGATGTTGTCGCCGAGCGCCAGCGCGACGCGCTCGTTCCCGACGAACGCGCGGCCGATCAGGAACGCCTGGGCCAACCCCTCGGGGCGCGGCTGCTCCGCGTAGGCGATCCGCACGCCGAGCCTCGAGCCGTCTTCGAGGAGCCTCTCGAAAGCGGGGCGGTCCTCGGGCGTCGTGATGAGAAGGATGTCCCTGATCCCCGCGAGCATCAGCGCGGAGAGCGGGTAGTAGACCATCGGCTTGTCGTACACGGGGAGAAGCTGCTTGCTGACCGCGCGCGTGACCGGATGCAGACGCGAGCCGGCCCCGCCGGCGAGGACGATCCCCTTCATGCGCGGCTCTTGCCGGTGTCGAGACCCAGCCGCTCGCGCTCGTAACGCGCCTTTCGCTGCACCGCGTCGACCCACGTGCGATTCTCGAGATACCAGCGCACGGTGTCGCGCAAGCCCGATTCGAAGCGCTGCGCCGGCGCCCAACCCAGTTCGCTCTTGGTCTTCGACGCGTCGACCGCGTAGCGGCGGTCGTGGCCGAGCCGGTCGGGGACGTGTACGCAGAGGTCGCGGTAGGCCGCCTTGCCCGCGCGCCTCATCGCGTCGTTCGACGCGGCGGGGAGGTAAGACTCGAGGGCGGCACAGATGCGGTCGACCAGAACGAGATTGGTCAGCTCGTTGTCGCCGCCGATGTTGTACTTCTGGCCCGGGCGCCCGCGCGCCAAGACCGCGAGAATCGCGCGGCCGTGGTCGTCCACGTGGAGCCAATCGCGGATGTAGAGGCCATCGCCGTAAATTGGGAGCGGCTTCCCCTCGACGGCGTTCAGAATCGTCAGGGGCACCATCTTCTCCGGAAACTGGTACGGCCCGTAGTTGTTGCTGCAGTTGGTGATCAGCGTCGGCAAGCCATAGGTCTCGAAGTAGGCGCGCGTGAAATGATCGGCGCCTGCCTTCGACGCCGCATAAGGCGAGTTGGGAGCGTAGGGCGTCGTCTCGTGAAACGATCCCGTGTCGCCGAGCGCGCCGTACACTTCGTCGGTCGACACCTGCAGAAACCTGAACGCGCGCCGGGCGTCGGCGCCGAGCGCCGCGACGAAGCGGCGTGACGCGTCGAGCAGTTCGAAAGCCCCCACGGTGTTGGTGGTCACGAAGTTTCGCGGACCGTCGATCGATCGGTCCACGTGGCTCTCCGCGGCGAAGTTCACGACGGCCGTGGGACGGTAATCGTTGAACACCGCCTCGACGGCCCCCGAGTCGGCGATGTCCCCGGCGACGAACGTGACGCGGGTGTCCGCGAGCACCTCGCCGAGGTTGTCGAGGTTGCCGGCATAGGTCAGCTTGTCGAGAATCACGACGCGCGCCGCGGTCTCGCGAAGGACGAGACGCACGAAGTTGCATCCGATGAAACCAGCCCCGCCCGTGATCAGCCAGGTCTCCACGCAAAGCCCCCTAGAAGGCCGGCATTGTAGACTACGCGCGCCAACCCGAGGTTCGCATGGGCCTGACCTTCGATCTCGAAAAATTTCTCGTCGACGTGTTCGATCCCGTGAGCGGCGAGAGCGTCGCGGTCGTCGTGGACCGCCCCGTACCGGGCGTGCCCGACCACGATGCGTGGCGCGAGCGCCGCGCAATGGCCGGCGCGTGGCGCGAGGGCCTCGCGCGCCTCGGGGCGAAAATCGGCTTCACGACGATGCCTCTCGTCAGCTTCCCCACGACCGGCCGGAGCGGCGCCGACTTCCCCAGCGAAGGCGAAGCGGCCGAACGCACGGTTTCCATGGCCACCGTTCTCGACGGCACCAGCCTCCTGCTCGCGTTGACCGAGTTCTCGATGACGGCGGCGCTCTGCGACGTGTGCAAGCGCCGCCCAGGCGCCGAAGTCTTCCGCGCTGCGAGCATGCCCGGGGTCCAGAAGTGGATGGAGGAGACTTCGCTGGCGGCCGACTACCGCGAGGTGGCGCGGCGATGCCGCATCTTGAAGGAGGCGTTCCTCGGGTCCGAACGAGCCGAGGTCCGGTTCTCGACCGGTCACCGCTGCCTCTTCGACCTGAGGCATCGCATCTGCGAAGCCGACGACGGCTACCTGCACCGCGACAAGAACGACGACATCCCGGTGATCAACCTGCCGAGCGGAGAGACCTTCGAGGTGCCCTACGAGGGTGAGCTTCCGGGCGACCCGTCGCGGACGCAGGGCGAGCTTCCCCTCCACGAAGACGGTCAAACCGTCGTGTTCCGCGTCGAGGCGAACCGCATCGTCGAGGTGCTCGGGAAGGGCGCCGTGTCGGAGCGCTACCGGAGTTTCTTCCGCGCGGATCCCGTTCGCGGCAACATCGCCGAGATCGCCTTCGGCTGCAACGACGACGCGAAGGTGACCGGAAACGTTCTCGAGGACGAGAAGGCCGGCTTTCACTGGGCCTATGGCCGTAGCGACCACCTCGGCGGAAAGGTCGGCCTGGCCGAGTTCCGCTCCCCCGCGAACGTCGTTCACCAGGACGTCGTCTATGCGAAGGGAAGCCCGATCGCGATCGCCAGCGCCGAGCTCGTCAAAGCCGGAGGGCGCCGGCTCGCGGTGATCCGCGACGGCGCGTACCTCCTTTGGTAGACGCGCGCGTGCTGAACTGGGTGGAGCTCGACGCGGGCGCGCTCCGCAACAACATCGCCGAGTTCCGGCGGCGCTTGTCGCAGGGGGCGCGTTTGGGCGCCGTCGTCAAATCGAACGCGTACGGCCACGGAATGATCGAGGCCGCGCGGATCGCTGCGAGCGCTTCGGCCGATTGGCTGTGCGTCAACAACGTCGACGAAGGGGCCGCCCTGAGGCAAGCCGGCCTCGCGCTTCCGATCCTGGTGATGGGGTACGTTCCGCTTCACGCGCTCGACGAGGTCGTCGTACGGGAGCTCCAGCCCGTCGTCTACAACCACGAGACCCTCGACCGGCTGGACGCGATCGCGTCGGCGCGCGGCACGGCGGTTTCCGTTCACGTGAAGCTGGAAACCGGCACGCATCGGCAGGGCGTCTTGGAGCGCGATGTCCCGGGATTCGTCGCGCGCATCCGCGACGCGCGCGCCCTCACGCTCGGAGGCGTCACGACCCATTTCGCGAATATCGAAGACACGACGAGCCACGATTTCGCGGAGTCCCAGATGGCGGCGTTCTCCCGCATCGCCGACGCGATCGCCGCGTCCCATCGGGAGCCGTTCCTCCGCCACAGCGCCTGCTCCGCGGCCGTGCTCCTGTTCAATCGAACGCACCTCGATCTCGCGCGCGTCGGCATCTCGCTCTACGGCCTGTGGCCCTCGAAAGAGACGTACGTCTCGTGCCTCGAGCGCGGGAAGCCCTCGCTCGACCTGAAACCCGTGATGACCTGGAAGACGCGCATCGCGCAGGTGAAACAGGTTCCCGAAGGGGGGTACGTCGGCTACGGCTGCGCGTGGCGCGCGACGCGAACGACGACGATCGCGGTGCTCCCCGTCGGCTACTACGAGGGCTACGATCGCGAGCTGTCGGGGCTCGCGCACGTGCTCGTTCGCGGCAAGCGCGCCCCGGTGCGGGGGCGCGTCTGCATGAACATGTGCATGGTCGACGTGACCGATATCCCCGGAGCCGGGATCGAGGACGAGGTCGTGCTCCTCGGCCGCCAGGGCGACGAGCGCGTCACCGCCGAGCAGCTCGCCGCCTGGCGCGGGACCATCGCCTACGAGATCGTCTCGAGAATCCACCCGAGCCTTCCCAGGGTGGTGGTAGGGGAATAGGGGACCATTCCTTTTTTTTGCAAAGCTCCTCGGATACCGCTTTGACAAAAAAAAGAAATGGTCCCCTATTCCCCTATCGCCGCGCGGTGACGACGAGGGCGCCTTCGCGCTCGTACAGCTCGCGTGCCAGCGCGATCGCGACGGGCGGCTGTCCGAGGAACGCGGCCGGGTTGAACGGACGCCGGTCGTAGAAGCGGTAGCGTCTCACGTCCCTGAAACCCGAGCCGGCCAGCAACAACTGCCACTGCACCCCGGAGAGGAACTGCGGGTATCCATGCTCACGCGTGACGTCGTCGATCAAGCTGTCGGCGACCCGGCTCTCACGGTAGAGGTGCGCGATCGAGCAGAGCATCCCGTCGGGCTCCAAGGCGTCGCACAGCGCATGCAAAGTCGATTCGAGGTTCGGCGCGAAGTACAGCGCATCCAGCGCGAACACATGGGTGAACTTCGCCCCGTGAAGCGCATCGGTCAGCGAC
This sequence comes from Acidobacteriota bacterium, assembly GCA_043740355.1. Taxonomy (GTDB): domain Bacteria; phylum Acidobacteriota; class Polarisedimenticolia; order Polarisedimenticolales; family DASRJG01; genus DASRJG01. The sequence goes on from JAYUCM010000320.1 coordinate 19,517, forward strand.
TGGCCCATCTCGATGCGGTGGAAGCGCGCGCGCGGGACGCCGCCGGAACGCTTCGTTGCCTGGGCGATCCCCTCGGCGGACGGGTCGATACCCAAGTAGCGCGCGCCGCTCGCGGTCAAGATCGCCGCCGTCCACCCGGTGCCGCATCCGAAGTCGAGGACCCGGGCGTTCGGCCCCAGCCCCATCAAGAGCTCCACGACCTGGCGGACCACGTCTTCCTTTCCCGCTTGCCATGTCACCGCGCCGCCCTGCCGATACAAATCGTCGAAGCCGAC